>JADFXS010000551.1 GCA_015233515.1 Deltaproteobacteria bacterium
GCGGGACCGTGCCGGAGATGCGAGGAATGCACGGTTTTGAAAGACCAGCCATGCCTGTTTGGGAATAAAACCCGGCCATCCATGGAAGCTTGCGGGATAGATGTCTTCGCAACCGCCCGCTCGAACGGGTATCCCATCGAACCATTGCGGACCAAGGGTGAAACCCGGAACCAGTATCAATTGTTGCTGGTGGACTGAACCTGCTCGGCGCTAACCCCGTTTGGCGGCGGGGTTAGCGAATAAAAAAGCTCCTAATATCTCTCCCTTGAAGAAAAATACGCAAACCAGAGGCCTTGACAATGGTCTCAATCTATGTCAGTTCTGATAATAAAAGCAGTATTTATTAAGTTCAAATCATCTGTTCAAGGATTGATTGAATATTTTTAGGGGGAATGTAACCAGAAGCAATTTACATCAGCCAAACCGCCATTAAGGAGGGGTTAGTCATGGAGATCACGCGGAGAAAATTCCTCAAAACAGCCGGCTGCTTAGGCGCGGGGGTGACCCTGTCCGCGCTTGGCCTTGACCTGAGACCGCTGGCGGCGTTCGCCGCCGAGGTCGAAAAGACGGATCGTGTTAAAAGCGCCAAACAGACTTACTCCCTCTGCTATTACTGCTCGGTGACCTGCGGCCTGCTTTGTTCGACCGATACAAAGACCGGAAAAATCATCAACATCGAGGGAGACCCCGACCACCCCATCAACGAAGGCGCGCTCTGCGCCAAGGGCGCCGGGATTTTTCAAACTACGGAATCCAACGAACATCGATTGACCAAGGTGCTCTATCGCGCCCCGGGCGGCGACACCTGGCAAGAAAAACCCATGGACTGGGCGCTCGACCAGGTGGCCCGGAAGATCAAGGACATCCGGGATAAGGATTTTTTGATCCGAAACAAAGACGATAAGATTGTCAACCGCCTGGAGACGCTGGGTCACATGGGATCATCCAAGGCGGATAACGAGGAGTGTTGGGTGACCACCACGATGTGTCGCGCCTTGGGCTTGGTGAATATCGACCACCAAGCCCGCGTCTGACACGCGCCGTCGGTAGCGGCTCTGGGAGAGTCGTTCGGCCGTGGCTCGATGACCAACCACTGGATAGATTTTCAACATGCCGACGTCATTCTTATCATGGGCAGCAACGCCGCCGAGTGCCATCCGATTTCCTTCAAATGGGTCATGCGCGCCAAGGAAAAAGGGGCCAAGGTTATCTGCGTGGACCCAAGGTTCACCCGGACGGCGGCCCGCTCCGATTATTACACCGCCCTGAGGTCGGGAACGGACATCGCCTTTCTCGGGGGCATGATTAATTACATCCTCTCCAACGATCTCCATTTCAAGGAATACGTCGATCTGTACACCAACGCGTCTTTCCTGGTCAACGACGGTTTCACTTCCAAGGACGGTCTGTTCAGCGGGTATGACCCGGAAACCAAAAAATACGACAAATCCAAATGGGCTTTCCAACGTGACGACAAAGGGATGATCCTCAAGGATCCTTCCCTGAAAGACCCGCATTGCGTGTTTCAGCTGCTGAAAAGTCATTATTCCAAATACACCCTGGAGAAGGTTTCGACCATCACGGGCACGCCGATCGAAGACTTGAAGACCGTGTACGAGACCTATGTTTCGACCGGTGTCCGCGATCGCGCCGGCACGATTTTATATGCGTTAGGCTGGACTCAGCACACCGTCGGCGTCCAAAATATCCGAACCATGAGCATGATCCAACTCCTTCTCGGCAACATGGGCATCTGCGGCGGCGGGGTCAATGCTCTGCGCGGCGAGCCCAATGTCCAGGGTTCCACGGACCACGCCATTCTTTTCGACATCCTGCCCGGTTATTTACCTGCTCCGCGAGCGTCAGTGGAAAATCTGGCCGAATATCAGAAAAGGATCGTTCCCAAGCCGGGCGACCCGCGTTCGGCCAACTGGAAGCAGAACTATCCCAAATACACCGTCAGCCTGCTCAAAACCTGGTATGGCGAAGCGGCGGTCAAGGATAACGATTTTGGCTACCATTGGCTCCCCAAACTTGACGATGGCCAGACCGCCTCGATCATGCACATCTTCGATCTCATGTACGCCGGCAAGCTCAAAGGCTTTATTTCCATCGGGCAGAATCCCTGCGGAAGCCTGCCCAACGCCAACAAGATCAGAAAAGCCTTGACTAGGCTCGATTGGATGGCGCACGTGAACATCTTCAACAACGAAACCGCCTCGTTCTGGAAAGGGCCGGGGATGAACCCCAGCGATATCAAGACCGAGGTCTTCCTGTTTCCGGCGGCGGCTTCCATGGAAAAAGCCGGGTCCATGACCAATTCCGGGCGTTTGATGCAATGGAAATACAAGGCCGCAGCCCCACCGGGCGATGCCTTGTCCATCGGCGATTTCATCTATCGTCTCACGGCGAAAGTTAAAGATTTATACAAAAAAGAAGGCGGCGCCTTCCCCGATCCCATCGTCAATCTGGAATGGGACTATGGGGATGAAAAGGGTTTCT
>JADFXS010000552.1:0-1961 GCA_015233515.1 Deltaproteobacteria bacterium
TACGGCCGTTCCTCGGCGGTGGTGAAGCCTCGCTCCATATCGTATGGCTGTCCTTCGTCTATACACTGCCCCTATTTTGACTACGATAATTTAAAATCTATGAGGTGATCACCAAACCGAAAATTGTGGACCGGATCAAGAAGAACAAATTTTGAAGCCGGAGGAATACTGGCGTATTTTGAGAACTTCAAAATTAAGCTCGGCAAAGAGCTGGCCCCAAAACAGTTTGGCAATCGATTCTATTTATAGATGATATATTGATGGATGCCAATATATTTTTCGGCGACGGAGGCGGAAAGCCTCCACGCCGCGCAAACCGGAAGGCGGGTACTTTAGCCGCAAGTCGGTCTGAGGCGGGTAACGGTAGGATTCCTCAACATTTTGAAATATTGTTGTTATTTCGACGGAGCGGCGCAAGCCGCGAAGAGAAATCTCTAAGACCCAAAAGTCGCCTTTGAAAACAACGGAGATTTCTCGCTTCGCTTCGAAACGGCAGTATACCGACGTTTCTTGGCGCCATAACCCTGCGGTCCGTGGAGTTGGCAACTCAAAATGATAGACCTCGATGTGTATGGAAAACGCGGAGGAGAGAGGATTTAGACCGCGCCATTCCTAAAAAATTTCGAGAATAGATCGATGTGGCAAGGGGTCTAATCCCGGCCGGACTAACCATATCGTGATAAGAGTCCCTTGCCGTTCTAAACCTGCCGTCGGCCGTTGCGCCGGCGAGACTCTACTTTCTTTTCATGTCGATCATGCCATCCCAGGTATCGACGGCTTTGCAAATTTTCTCCTCGGGGTTGAACCAATGGGCGGTGACGGATTTCTGTTCCGTGTAGAAACGGACGCCGTCCGTACCCATGATGTGCAAGTCGCTAAAGAAAGAGTTTTTATGGCCGGTAAAACCGAATATGCCGACCGGGACCGGGATGCCGACGTTGATACCCACCATGCCGCCATGGGTCCGTTTGGTGAATTCGCGCGCATAATAGCCGCTTTCGGTGTAAATAACCGACCCGTTGGCGAATTCGCTGGCATTCATCAAGGCCAGGCCGTCCTCAAAGTCCCTGATTCGCTTGACACAGGTGACCGGGCCGAAGATTTCTCTGTTGCCCACGGACATTTCCGGCGTGACATGATCAAAGAGGGTGGGGCCGATATAGTAGCCGTTTTCAAAGCCGGGCACCACGACCTCACGGCCGTCCCTGAGCAGCTTGGCGCCTTCTTCCACGCCTTTGGTTATCCAGTCCTTAATAAACTGTCGGTGCCCTTCGTTGACCACCGGGCCTAGGCGGGAACTCTTGTCGTAGGCCGAGCCGATCTTAATCTCTCCCATGAGCCGGTTAAGTTCGGCCACCAACTCATCGCCGATACACTCTTCGACGGCGACCACGGGCAGGGCCATGCAGCGCTCCCCGGCGCACCCGCAGGTGGCGTTTATTATACCCATGGCGGTTTTGTTCAGGTTGCAATCACGCAAAACCAAGGCATGATTTTTGGCCTCGCACAAAGCTTGAACCCGCTTGCCATGCGCGGCCGCGGTGGCGTAAATGTGGAGTCCGACACTGGTGGAACCGACAAAGGAGACGCCTTTGATACCCGGATGTTTCAACAACAACTCGGCTTCGTTCCGCCCGCAAGTGACGATATTGATAACTCCCTTGGGAAGGCCGGCTTCCTGCCACAACTCCATGATACGCATGGAGCTTTGCGGTACGAAACTGGCCGGTTTGAGGACAATGGTATTTCCGGTGGCCACGCATAACGGCGCCATCCAGCCGTGAGGAATCATGGCCGGGAAATTCCAGGGAGCTATGCCGGCGAATACTCCCAAGGGTTCCATATATTGGGTCGTATCATAACCCTGGGTGCAGTTCATCAGGGCCGGACCTTTCATCAAATGGGGAATGCCGCAGGCAAACTCCACGATTTCTATGGTCTTGAGGATGCAGCCCAAGGAT
>JADFXS010000552.1:1991-2499 GCA_015233515.1 Deltaproteobacteria bacterium
AACCAGATGAACCAGTTCATCCAGGTGTTTTTCCATCAGTTCCTTCAGCTTATATAACACCTGGACCCTCTTGCTGGCGGGAGTATCAGCCCAGGCTGGAAAAGCCTTTGCGGCCGATTGGACGGCATGGTTGACCTCATCGGCCGTGCATTGGGGCGCCAGGGCAATAAGTTCGCCGGTAGAGGGATTGAAGCAGTTCATATATTTGCCGGTCTTGGATTCCAGCCACTCACCGTCGGCGTAAAATTTCAGTTTTTTTGGTTCAACAGCCATCTTCATTCTCCTTTATTTCGGTTATTACCGGTCAAAATCACCGGCTTGGCCGATGGCGGGAGGTGGAGGCAGAGGCCCCACTCCTCTTGTGAGTATCTAGCTCGCCGTGCCTCGACGGGTTGTCAAACGAAGAAACATGCACTTACTGTCATTTCGACCGAAGGGAGAAATCTCCGTTGTTTTCACGGAAGGTCTTTTGGTATTAGAGATTTCTCTTCGCGGCTTGCGCCGCTCA
>JADFXS010000553.1:0-2062 GCA_015233515.1 Deltaproteobacteria bacterium
CCAATATCAAGGCGCGGTCGTTTGCTTGGCTCCCACATCAATGCTTCAGATATCCGCCATCCATGGCCGTGGTTCTCGGGGGGGTCGCATTCAAACCTTTGGCCAAGCCAAGATTGATTTCAATTATTGAGCTCAGTAATTCGGGCGACGGCCGAGCCAGGGCTTTAAAAATCTGTTTGTCAATATAAGCGCTCAGTTTTAAGATATTCAGTCTGAGATTATCGGGTAAGGGGCAATCCGGCGAGGTTACCGCGCATTGGAAAACAGTCCAGACCCTTCGGTTGTATTTCAGGGCTTCATTCAGCACCTCTTTTCTGTTTTCGGCATCCCAGTTTTCTAGACACGTTCCAAGTTTGATCGCTCCCGTGGTCAGGACGCGGGCTTCGGTTTGTCGAGGCGTGGAAGTGATTCGTTCCACTTTCTTGTAAGCGTCGAGTCTTGGATCAGGCATTTTTGTCACTCCTTTTTATTGAAAATCTCCTTTTTTTCCAATGGATAGGCGGTTACCCCGCGCAGGGCGGTCCTGTTGGTCCGCGGTTCAAATAGAGCCGGCAAGAGAGGTAATCGTGATTAATTAATTGAGCAAAAATCAGCTGAGATGGGTGATCAAACCTTCCAGCTTCTGGATCGAGGATATCGTGTTGATGGTGGCGGTGTAGTTGGTCTCCTGAGCTTGCAGCTCGACCGAGGCTTGATCGAGGTCAGCCGTTTCCACGTCACTTAGTTGGTTCTGATAGTAAACAAGAGCCTGGGAAAGGCTATCGTTTACCGCCGTGATTCGATCATTTTTCGCAGCCACGTCATTCATCTCCTTTTTCATAGTGCTCATGGCGGCTTTTAAGTCCGCCAACGGCGTAGTCAGGCCGGCCGTATCGAATGGTTCGGTTTTCAGGGCGGTAATAGCTTCACTGAGGGCCTTGAGGGCCGGACTGAAAATGGCTCCGCCGTTTTTGTTGAGATCAACGGTTTTGTTCTCCCCGATGATCACGGCCTTTTCCCCGTCGGCGCCTCGGTAGGTGCAATAAGAAGCGACCGCCGCTCCCGACGAGTCCGCGGCCGAAATGGTGTAGTTATAGGTCCCGTCCGCCACGGCCACACCACTGTCATTCAGACCATCCCAAGCGACGGTGTTGGTGCCGGCCACGCCGCTGGTTAACGTCATGTTCCTCACCACTTCTCCGGATTGATTGGTGATTTTTATATTCACCGTGCTTGCGGCCGAGGCTAGATCAAAGCTCAGGTCCTGGGCCGCTCCGCCTGATACGGCGGTTTCGTCGGCAAAGGGCTTGCTGGTCGTCCGGTCTCCGCTGTAAAGATATTCCCCGTTGCTGTAAGTGGTGTCGGCATAATCGACTATCTGGTCGTAATAACCGGTCAAGGTGGTAATCATATCATTCCGGTTATCTTCGGTATTGGAGGAGGACTGGTCGACGAGGATGTTTTCCGCGTCATCCAACAGGCTGTAAGCCGTGTCCAGAACATTGTTATCGGCTTTAATCCAGGTCTGGGCCTGAGTGATGTTGGACTGATACTGTCCGGTCCGGGAAATGCTGATCCGATCATTAAGTATCTGGCCGGCGGCAACCGGAGAATCAGAAGGTTTGTTGACCTTTTTCTGGGTACTGGTAATGGTTTGTATGTCGTTCAGACGTTCCTTCTGTATGGATAGATAGTATTTCAGGCTATTCGTCATCATTGTTGAAGTTACCCGCATGGCGGTTCCCTTTCTTGGCCGGCGTCGGCGTCAGGTTACATCTCGATCACGGTTTTCATGATTGCCTGGAGGACGGTGGCAACCTTGGCGCAGGCCTGATATGCCGCTTGATATTGGGTGAGGTTGGCGGCTTCTTCATCCGAGGAGACGCCGGAAACCGACTCCCGATAGTTGGTGTAGAGTTCGGATAGGTTGGACTGATATTTATATGATGAATCGGCGCTATCGACATCCAAGCCGATCTGGCTGACCAGGGAGGAATAATAATTGTCGATGGTGGAGGCGCCGCTGTTCATCAAATTGGTGGTCTGCAGATTGGCGATGGCGGTGGCGATCGTGGCGTCTCCG
>JADFXS010000553.1:2148-2499 GCA_015233515.1 Deltaproteobacteria bacterium
CCCGGCATCGCCGTTCAAATCGTAACCAGTGGTCTGCAGGGAGTTGACTTTTTCAATAATAGTGGCGGCCGCGCTATTGAGATCGCTCAGATAGCCGCCGATGGTCTCCCGGGCGGCCAGGCACCCACCTATCGACCCTCCGGTAACGGCGTCGCTGACCGTGGACAGATTGCCGGTGCCGTCATCCCAGGTTACGTCCAGGCTGCCGGTCGAAGAATTGGTTTTGGTGGACAGAGACCAGGTTTTCGTTCCCTCCACCAAGGGCGTTCCATTGGAAAGCTGAATGCAGACCTGTCCATTGTCGTTTTGATAGGTACTGATTTTGCAATATGATGAAAGCTGGGTGGTCAG
>JADFXS010000554.1 GCA_015233515.1 Deltaproteobacteria bacterium
GAACTGACCTGTCAGGAAGTTCGTTTTATCCCGGTCCGGTTCAAGGATGCCTATGGCCCGGTTGGTGCGTGGTTCCTGCTGTTCAAATCCCGCGCCATTTCCGCCCAGGGTGGTGAATACATGGCCGTGCGCAAGGCCGAATTGAATAATTGGGCTCCGTACGGTCTGGTCAAACCCATCCCGGCCAACCTGCGCAACTACCTGGGCATGCTGGATGTCGATGCCGGTCTTGGCCCGTTGTACATGGAAACCCATGAAGCCATCGCCAACCTGGCCAAAAAGTTTGAAGGCGATCCTAAGGCTTTGAAGAAAAAGATGAAGGAACTGGAATCCGAAGCTTGGGAAGATTTCTTGGATATGACTATCAGCCAGGCCATTCTGTGGGCGGCCAGCAACATCGCCCCGGAAGAAAAACACTCCGAGATCGCTGCGTGCGAACCCTACTTCATCGGTTCCCACTCCGGCGCTTCCGGTGGCTGGGTCTCCGGTCCGCCCGATCTCAAGGGCAAGGGCGAGCTGCCTGATGAATATTTCTGGGGCGGCGTGGGCAACATGACCACGACCAACGGTTTGTTCGCCGCTGGTGATGCGTCCGGCGCTTCCTCTCACAAGTTCTCCTCCGGCTCCTACGCCGAAGGCCGTTACGCCGGCAAACAGGCCATCAAGTGGATTCTGGCCAACAACACTCTGCCGGAAGCCGCGACAGAAGGTTTGAAAGAAAAAACCCTGGCGCCCATCGCTCTTTTTGAAAAGAGCAAGGGCTATTCCACGGATGACAATTACAACCCCAGCTACATCAAACCTTTCATGTTCATGTTCCGCCTGCAGAAATTGATGGACGAATACGCCGGCGGCGTGACCTCGGCCTTCAAAACCTCCAAGAGCCTTCTGGATCGTGGTATGGAACTCTTGGCCATGTTGAAGGAAGACAGCGAGAAACTGGCGGCCGAAGGCGTTTACGAACTGGAACGCTGCTGGGAAAATGTCCATCGGATGTGGCAAGCCGAAGCTCACATGCGGACCATCCTCTTCCGTGAGGAGACCCGTTGGCCCGGCTACTATTTCCGTTGCGACACCCCCAAGATGGACAACGAAAACTGGCTCTGCTTCGCGAACCTGAAGTACGACCCGAAGACTTGCGAATGGGCTGCTTGCAAGGTTCCGGTCAAAAAGCTTATCCCGTAAGCTGAATGACTGTTTTACTTGATTGAAATAGGGCGCCCCGGCTGGGGCGCCCTATTTTATTAATTATCGCTCGAGGTAATTGCTGGCGGCCCAACTATTTATCGGGCTTGTCCGCATCGAGCGGGCTAAATTTTGAAGTCCCTAAAATTACATCGGTATTCCCGCGACTTCAAGATCTCACCCGCCTCGATCCGGGTTCAAATTTTTAGTTCTGCAATCACCTCGCTCATAACAAATTATTTTTACACCTATGTCATCGAAATAAAATCACCGTTATATACATAAGCCGGCTAAAAAATATTAATTTACCAGGACCGGCCGTTTGAAACAAAACATGTTGCCTTTCTTTCTTCCTTATGCTTTTTACCGTTAGATGTAATTGATTATTTCATTACTAGAAAAATTCGCTTACTTATAACCATGGCGAAAAGAATTTAGGAGCACATCATGATTAAAGTTATGATTTTTATTGACGGAACATGGCTTTACAATAATAGACGAATACTGAGAAGCAAATATGGTAAACCTGATTTTCAGATTGATTACGGCAAATTACCTCGCGCCTTGGCGGCTGAACTGTCTCACCGCATGGGCATTGCCGAAAAGGATGTCGACGTGGTGCGTACCTACTTGTTTGGCAGCGCTCCTTGGAATTATGATATGCGCGACGATGATATCGTCCAGAAACAACTTCGTTTCTATGAAGTACTGAGAGAAGACTATCATTATGAAGTCGAAATCTACCGCATCGATTTTCGGGGGGCTTCGGTTCGCAGGGATGAAAATGATCCACACATTCATAAGCACGCTGAAAAATGCGTGGACGTGGCCCTGGCTACGGCCATGCTTTATTTCGCCGCTGTTCCACACGTTTATGACATTGCCGTGGCCGTGGTCGGCGACCGGGATTACGTTCCGGCCTTGCAGCACATCCGGCGTCTAGGCCGGCGAGTAGCCATTGCCAGTATTGAAGAGAGTTGCCATAAAGACTACAAAGACCCCATGGATCGACAGCGTATCAAAGATTTTGACATTATCTACCTCAGTTCCATGCTGGACCGCCTGGAGCTTTCCTATCAGATGCAACGCCTTCGCTGTGATTCGCCCCTCCATGTCGGAGACCGGACCGTCTGGGACAGCTATCGCCCCCATAAAGGAGAAAAATTCTATTGCCGCGATTGTCGAACCAAATTCGCGGAACAACGGAAAAAAGATATGGAAGCCGTCGGGCTTATCAATGACGGACCACCCCTGATCATTTCCGGCGACGGGGATGTCGCCACTCCAAGGAACCTGACCGGATTAATCAAATT
>JADFXS010000555.1 GCA_015233515.1 Deltaproteobacteria bacterium
CGGCAACTGATTCGCATATCGGTCCTGTCGCTTCTGATATGGCTGACCGATGTTTTCGCCTTTTATTGTCTCTTTCTTGCCTGCGGTCTGAATCTTCCAATAGCGGTCGCCGTTGTTGTGGTCGTTATCCTCATTATCGGCATCGCCATCCCCACTGCGCCTGGATTTATCGGGAATTGGCATTATGCCTGCATTCTGGGACTAAGCCTATTCGGCATCTCCAAGACGGATGCCCTTGCTTATGCCCTGGTTTCAAACTTTTTGTCCCTGACGGTCATCATCATTCCCGGCCTGATATTCCTGCCGTTCAATCGCTTCTCCATTAACGACTTACGAAGGCACTGGAGAGAAGGAAGTGCCGCCCCTGCTGTCAACCGGACCGAATAGTTTTCGGGTATTGTCACACGCTCAATGGATGCCGTTGCTCGATTTAACATCCAACCCGTAGCTTTTGATCTTTCTATGGAGATTGCTTCTCTCCAGCCCGATAGCTTCCGCCGTTTTGGAGATGTTCCCCTCGAATTCCTTTAATTTATTAGCTATATACTGTTTCTCGAAATCCATTTTGGCGGCGCGAAACGAATCCAGCGAATTGGCCGGGATTCGTCTCATTTCGCCGTCCTGCGGCCCCTTCTCCAAAAGCGGAATATGGTCTGCCGTGATGACCTTCCCCGGCGTCATGATCACCAAGCGCTCGATGATATTCTTCAATTCCCTTACGTTGCCGGGCCAGTTGTGTTCCATGAGCGCAGAAACGGCATCGTCGGCAATGGTCTTCTCAACTTCCCCTTCTTTCATAGAAAATTCCAGCAGGAAGCGTTTGACCAGGAGCGATATATCCTCTTTCCTCTCCCGGAGGGGAGGAATTTTCAAAGGTATAACGTTGAGCCGGTAATAAAGATCCTGCCGGAACCGGCCTTCCTCCATTTCTCTTTCCAGGTCTTTGTTGGTTGCAGCAATGACACGCACATCCGTAGTAATCAGGCGATTGCCTCCGACCCTCTCGAATGTTTTCTCCTGAAGGATTCTCAGTGTTTTGGCCTGTACCTTTTGGCTCATGTCCGCAACTTCGTCCAGGAAAATCGTACCTTCGTGGGCCAAATCGAACTTGCCCCGTTTTTTTGCCGTGGCCCCCGTAAAGGCCCCCTTCTCATGACCGAAAAGTTCACTTTCTATCAATTCCTCGGGGATCGCGGCACAGTTGACTTCCACAAACGGTTTATGAACGCGCCTGCTGTTTCTGTGTATGGCCCTTGCCACCAATTCCTTACCAGTCCCATTTTCCCCCATGATCAATATCCATGCATTGGTCGGGGCTACGATACTGATCGTTTCCTTAAGTTCCTGAATGGGCGGACTGTCCCCCGTCAATTCATAGTCATGGGTCAATTTTTGCTTCAGTAACTTGTTTTCTTCTTCAAGCCTCAACATATCCAGGGCATGATTTATGATAAGAATCATTTTCTCCAGAGACAGAGGTTTTTCAATGAAATCGAAGGCACCAAGCTTGGTTGCCTTAACGGCTGTCTCAATGGTACCATGACCGGACATCATAATGACCGGGATGGCCGGGAATTCGGATTTGATGTATTTCAATGCCTCTATCCCATCCATACCCGGAAGCCAAATGTCTAAAAGGATGAGATTGGGCATCTCATCCTCGGCCAACCTTATGGCTTCCTCGCCGCTGCCCGCGGTCAGGACATCGAAACCTTCATCCATCAGAATGCCCGAAAGGCTTTGGCGGATACTTTCCTCGTCATCGACAACCAGAATTGTTCTTTGCATCGTGCCTTTCACTTTCTATCGATTGATTATGAACCTCTGACATCAACTGCAAGTGATTATGATGCCATTCAGACGGCAATGCATAATTTCCTGCGAACAGGTTTATATCTCCGGCACAGGCAATTCGAAGGCAACAACGGTACCCACGGGATCATTGTCCCTTACCTCCACATGGCCCTGATGATCCGAAATGATGGAACTGACGATGGCCAGACCTAGGCCTGTTCCGGATTTCTTCGTCGAAAAATAGGGTTCGAATATCTTCATTTTATAGCGATGGGGAACACCGCAGCCGTTATCAGCCACTTCCACTATTACTTTTCTGGCTGCCTGGTCATAACGCGTCGTTATCTCGATGCGGCCGTCTCCTCTATCCATCGCTGCTACGGCATTATCGAGGAGATTAATCATAACACGATTTAACTTTTCCGCGTCAATGTTTAATTTGGGGATATCCCGGTCCTGTTTGAACTCAAACTGTATCTCCTTATGGGCATCCTGAAACAAGACAACGGGATCATTGATCACTTGGTTCAAATCGTTGGGAAGAAGTGTGGTGGCCGGCATTTTGGCATACTGGGAAAAGGCATTGACCAGATTTTTCAGCACCTCAACCTGATCGACAATCGTTTGCGTACATTCATGAAAGACGGCACCATCATCCGCCATCTTATCCCCATAACGCTTTTGCAGCCTCTGGGCAGACAAC
>JADFXS010000556.1 GCA_015233515.1 Deltaproteobacteria bacterium
CGGATTGATCATTTTTTGAATCGTCCCGGCCGGACTCTGAACATGCCGGCGAGCGCACTTTCCGTAGCTTGCCGCGGGGCGCTTCAATTTCTAAGGAAGTTTGTCGTAAAATTATATTATATTAAGGAGTTACGGTGACCATGTCTGATATCCCGTCCTCGGCGGCCCGAGTGGAAAAAGTCTGTCTGGACAATGAATGCAGCGAAAACTGGAGCAAAATTCCTCAAGAATTAATTCTGCTCTCCAAAGATTTCATATACTGCCCTTTTTGTTCGGAGGAGTTGCACCTGCACTGTTCCGCCTGTAAGGAAGCCTTATCCAGCAAGGACTACAAGTTTTGTCCCTGGTGTGGAGCGAAATTCACGGATTGAAACCGAAACTTTGGAAAAGCGGAAACACCGCGTATCTATGTTCATTTTTTCGATATGATAATTGATTTTCCTGAAATTCCTCTGGCGATAGAAGTCGACCGTTTCGCCGACATGACCGGCTTGGACCGGGAGGCCGCGGCGGCTTGGCTGGAGATCGAACGCTCAAAGCTCAAGGCTCACGGTGTTTTTGACGAGGTCGCTTCGGAAACGCTTCCGGAGCTGTGGGAATCATCGGCCCTGTCCGAGATTCGCTCCGCAATCATAGGTCTTTGCGCGCTGGATATTAAAGATGATCGGGTCGGGTTGCCGGAAACTTCTCCCGACTACCGGTCGGTTTTAAACAGACTGGCCTTGAGTGACGCCTTGGATTTTCTTGAATACCGGGTTCGGATATTCCTCAAACCTACCGGGCGGGAGCCGGGGCCGCGTCTGATTCCCGGATGCCCGGAGCTACCGTTGATCGTCAACGGGATAGTCCTGGATCACTTTGGGGCGGGTCAATCCTTGGGATTGGCCCTCAGGCAACAGGAAAAAATATTCAGTGGTCCTGGTTTGGCCTTTGTTTATCCCATCGGATCCTTGACGATCTCTTTTACATCGCCTTGCGCCAAGTGCGCAAGAAACGACTGTCCGGGACGGAAAGGTGTTTAAATAAAGCTTCTTGAATTGCCTTTATGGCCGGATATAATAAAATCCAACGTGATAA
Organism: Deltaproteobacteria bacterium; assembly: GCA_015233515.1. Next base: position 1,078 of record JADFXS010000556.1, read on the forward strand.
TTCTTTTTCTGGAAACCTCAGGAGGAAGACCATGTTCAGAACGGAGATCGACCCACGTTTGCCGTTGGTACAGGAGGCGAATCTTACCGACAAGATCGTCTTGTTGCGGGTGGACCATAATGTTGTAAAAAATGGTGGTATCGACGACCCGTACCGCATCGATGCCACTCTCGGCACTTTATATTATATTGTGGAACGTGGCGGCCGACCTATCCTTATGACCCATGTCGGCCGCCCGAAAGAGAAAAAAACCGGCCATATTAAAACAGATCAGGATTCATCCATCACCCCGATTGTGGAGTACCTGGAAAGGAAACTCCACACCAAGTTTGCCGTCCCCGATTTCCCCATCGATCCGGAACTGGGCATCCGGGAAATCGATACCTCCATCAACTGGCACATTCGTGACCTTCGGGCTCGGCGAGTCGGCGGCATTTACCTGCCGAACACCCGCTGGTTCGAAGGAGAAGAGTCCAAAGGCGAGAAACGGGAACGATTCGCCCGGCAGTTAGCCGGCTTGGCCGATGTTTATGTCAATGACGCCTTCGGGTCCTGGCAGCCTCATGCCACTACCTATGACATCACCCGGTATATGCCTAGTTACGCCGGTTTCCTGATGCAAAAGGAATTATATAACCTCCACCGGGTCATGGAACCGGATCGACCCTTTCTGGCGGTGGTCGCCGGGGCGAAATACGATACCAAAATCGGGCCGTTGAACGAAATCTATAAAAAAGTCGATCACCTGATCTTGGGTGGCGTTATCTATAACACTTTCTTATGCGCCAAGTATGGCATCCGGGTGGCCGGAGTGGGCGAAAGCGACATCGAGGCGGCCAAGGCTTTAGTGAAACAAGACGAGCAGGCTGGAAAAATTGTGGAATTGCCAGTGCTGATAGAATCCGATATCTTGGGTCCCAAACAGGAAGGCAAATTCCGGCCTAGATATATCAAAGACTTCAAGCCCGGCGACCAGTACGGTTATTTCCTGGATGTGGCGGCTCAATCTTTTGAAGCTCCGGGCGTAGCGGCCGCCCTGGAATCAGCGAAAACAATTTTCGTCAATGCCGTAATGGGCTATACGCCTTATTTCATCGAAGGCTCCCAAATGTTGGACCGAACCATTGATCAGAACCGTTCGGCCCAAAAGCTCTACGGCGGCGGCGACACCTTGCAGGAATTCAAAAATTTGAGTCCTGGATTATATTTGAGCGCCATGGATGATGCGATGTATTATTTTTTTACCGGCGGCGGAACCGTTCTCAAAGCCATTGAAGAAGGCAACCCTTACGGCTTGGAACCGGTGGTGGCCTTGATGAAAAACAACGGTAAACTACCGGAGTCCGCCAACGGTTAACAACAATCCGGAGGCGCGCCCCTGTGGAGGCGTTTCGGCGCCTCCGCGGGCCGGGGCCGAT
>JADFXS010000557.1:0-399 GCA_015233515.1 Deltaproteobacteria bacterium
CGTGTCTTTTTTCAATATCCAGAGTAATCAGAGGAGTAACAGGAATGTCCGCGGATGTCCATGGACCGGCCCCAGAGGGCTGGTTCATATCCAGCTCTTTAAGCTATCGAGTCCACCAGATCATAATTCCTTGGGTTCCTTTCTCGAACAGCGCCAGTGATACTGGTGGAGGCTGAGATGATAATTGGCCCAGGTGGGCAGCAGGTGACATTTTTGACCTAACACGAAGCCAAAAGACCTGGCGGCCTCATGCAAAAAAAAATAAGGAATCCATGACATCTCATTCCGGCGGACAAAATGTTTGACCCCGGTCCAAAGATGCTTCAATTCGTAAGCGGCCATCTGCGGAAATGAGTCTTGGACTATCCCTCTCAAAGAACAACCGCTATCAAAATTTCT
>JADFXS010000557.1:419-2486 GCA_015233515.1 Deltaproteobacteria bacterium
ATTTCTTTGTAACACTTGCTTAAGACGATAATTATGAGAATGCCAGACGGTTGCGCCCGGTTCATAAATGATCAGGAAGCCGGTTGTTAGGACTTCTTTAGCCCATTGTTGATCTTCACTCATGATCAAGCTCTCGTCGAATGGGACCCGGGCCCAGACCTGACGCCTAATGGCTGAGCAAACGTTCGAAAAAAAGATATTGCGGATAGTGGCCTTGCTCGAGGCGGTATAAGCTCCTTTCCGGGGAATGGCCGGGTAAGTCTCCCCCAAAAAGAACTGCTCGACAGGGTTGGCAAAAGCCTGAGGAAGCTGTCTTCCATAAACCGCGGCCACCCGGGAATCGCTCAGTGGAGCCGTTAAACGAGTTAGGAAGTCAGGGGCGGCGGGAGTCGCATCTTGCACCAAGTAGATCAGAATGTCGCCTTGGGCAAGCCGGGCGCCCAGGTTTCGAGTCCGGCCATGCCCAAACTCGGCGGGCAAAATCCGGTGCACTTTTATCCGGGGGTAGCGTGCCGCATATTCCAGGGTTAAATCTTCAGAGCCTGAATCAATAAGGATAATCTCCGTTTCGTCAATGCCTGTGCAAGCGAATAGGCCTTCCAGCATCTTCGGAAAGAGACGGCCTGCGTTCTTGGTGAGAATGATAATAGATATCCTGGAAAAATCCATGGGAGTCTGCTTGGCGTCATTTTTGCCGTCTAAGGCCGCCGCCCCGTCCTCGAAAAAGTCTTTTTGCTGGTTATTGAACAAGGTGGGATGAGGTCCCTGCTGGTCGCCAAGAGTAGACACCGGGACTTTATCTACCAGATGCCGATTCAAAACCCGAACCTCGTCCTCCGCTGAAAACTTCCCACGCTCTGCACTCACGGGCGCTTCCTCCATTCGGGCTATATATTAACCCGTTAAGAGGAAATGTCCAAATCCGTCTGAAGCAAAACAATCCAGTATAAGCTATGGTTGAAAAATCACCGAATGGTGTTATCGTACCACTGTTGTTCCGTATCAGAGGTTTCTGAATGAAAAAAAATAAACTGCTCGGTCGATATGCAGCCAATTTCCTGGAGAACGTCACGGCCGTCGACAGGCTCAATTTCCTGATTTTCTTTATCACGTCAGCCTGCAATTGCCGCTGCTCGACATGTTTTTACTGGCAAAGCCTGAACAAGACCGAGAATCTTTCCCTGGCGGAGATAAAAAAGGTTTCGGCGTCAATGGGCAGGTTTCGAACGTTGCTCCTTTCCGGCGGCGAGCCCTTCATGAGAAACGACATTGCGGCGGTATGTTCTTGTTTCATTGAACAGAACGGCATCGCCGCACTGGCGGTTCCCACCAACTGCACGCTTCCGGAACGTATAGTGCCGTTCGTTGAGGATATGCTGCGCCGGTACCCCCACTTGACCCTTTCTATAAATCCATCCCTTGACGGGCTGCGCGAGACCCACGACGCGATGAGGGGGAAGACGGGCGTTTTCGAAAAGGTCGTCGAGACGGTTACGGAACTTTCAAGGATCAGACGACGCCATCCGAAACTGGAGATCGTCATTAATACTGTTATTTCCGAAGAAAACGCGGGAGAGATCGATCTGCTCGGCGATTTAGTTTATAACGAAATGGACTGCGATTACCATGAGTTCGAAATATTGCGAGGCGATCCCAGGGACGGCGGCTTGAAAGCGCCGCCGATCGCGGAGATCCGGCGCCTGCATGGACTTATCGTCCGAAACCGGGAACGGTATCTGAAACGACGCGGCGCCGGAGAGGTGGAACGTTTTGCGGAAATGGGACTATTGCTCTACTCGCAGAAAGTGAAAGAGCGCGTGCTGGACCATCGTGGGCTCCCGGTGCGGTGCACGGCGGGACGAAACATCGGGGTCCTTGAACCCGATGGCGGAGTACGACTATGCGAACTGCTGCCGGCTATCGGTAATGTCAGGGAGGCCGGTTACGATTTCCTGTCCGTCTGGAATTCGCCTCGAGCAATGGCACTAAGGGAAAACATACGCGCGACGGATTGCGCCTGCACGCATGTCTGCTTTATTAAACTCTCCGGCGCGGCCCACATTCGAA
>JADFXS010000558.1 GCA_015233515.1 Deltaproteobacteria bacterium
GAAGGTCCTTCACCTCACGAATGTGATAGAAAGTGGTGACCACCAGGGCATACTGCCGAAGAGATTCCGGCTCCTGTTCAATTACCCGGATAAAATCTTTAACCAGGAGAGAATCGATGCGGATGCCTAACTCTTTTTTCAACTCGGAACTCAACACTGTGAGATCGGGACGATTGCATTCGATAAATAACGCCGACAAGGGCGGTAACCGGTCTTGATCCGAACCGGTATAGATTCTGGCATACAAGGTCAGTGAAAACTCTTCCGGGGTAAATCCTAATTTTTGGGCTCTATCCACGGCTTCATCAACAATGGCCACCAGCTTTTGCATCTGGTCGGTCTTCATTTTGGACTCCATTTTCAAGGCGGAGACGAACGTGCCTCTCCCGGGCTGGCAGATTAAATATCCTTCCTTTTCCATTTCAGAAAAGACCTTGGAAACCGTATTTCGATTCACGCGTAAAAATCCCGCCAGTTGCCGAACAGTGGGCAACTGGGTGCCTTCGGTCAGTTGCCCGGTTTGAATAAGGTGAACCAACTGAGCTCTAAGTTGGCTATGCACCGGCAATTGATTTTTTCGATTCAGGCGAAGATCCATGGTCACGCTACCCTGTCCTAATGTCCTATGACACTAGGACATTATTCTAAATCCTTGTCAAGGAAAATTGTGGATTCCTCGTGTTTTTCCCTTTTTAGCGAAAACTTAGGTTAAAAAACCAGTAAGATTGACTTTTTTCACTATGAGAGATACTGATTAGCTACAGCTCAACCATGTTTTGAGCGTTAAATTTTTTTGTTTGATCCGATATCAGTGTTATGAGTCCTCACTACTGCTTTTGGTCGGACGACCAGCCAATTTTATTAGGTAGAGGCAAATCAATGCCGGTAGGAAGTCACAAAGACGCTTTTAAAGCTCATCAGTTGGTTAAAAGACTGATCACCAAGGAAGGGGACCCGCGCCTGGCGAAAATCGCCATGGATATCTTGTTGGATTTTGTCAAACATCAGCGACAAGTCAAAGCCGATCGCATACCGGAAACCCTCCCGATGGATGAAACCTCGTACGAAACACAGAAGCTCGATGAAGCTTTATCCGCGGTCGATAAATTGTGCGGCCATTGCGAGGAAAGCCATAATGACTCTTGTTTCGTCAACCAAACCAGGCGGACTCTCATCGCGGCAAAAACCAGAGTTGACCTAGGGCCAAGCTTTGACGGCAAGAAAAACCTGTCGGCCCTTCTTGAAGCCGCGGAAGAAATGGCCAGGCAACAAACTGATCGTTTTACATCCGTGCCCGAGACGCCGGCTTCCTTATTCCCGTCGACGACCACGAGCCAAGAACCGACTTACGACGAATTGATGGTCGAATGCCGGGAGTTGAAGGAAAAAAATGTATTTCGCGCCACATTAATCGACGAGATCATGCGGACCATCGAAGCGGTAGCCGCCGGAAATTTTGCCGCGGAAATGCCGGTCCACGAAGATGAAGATCTGGGTAAACTCACGACCGCTTTCAATTTGATGCTCACGACTATCAACACTACCATGCAAAATCTCGATCGCCTGGTGGCGGAGCGCAGTTCCGAGATGCGCATGATCATGAATACCGTGCCCGTGGGATTATTATCCATAAATGAAGATTTTCGCATCAATCCCGAATACTCCGGAAGCTGTGAAAAAATATTACATCTCCATGAGTTAAAGGGACGGGATTTTTTGGATGCGATCGGTTTAACCCGGCGCCATGATCAAGAAAGAGCAAAACTACGGGAATTTTTGGAACTTTTTCAGCAGATGCTGCTGCCGGAAGAAGACATGGCCCCGCTCAACCCCTTTCCGGAAATCAGGCTTTCCGAAGCAAACGGCCTCAAACCGGCTTGGGTGAAGCTGAATTACCACTTGATCAATAGAGGAAAAGGGCAGACCCCTCATATCCTGGTGATCATCGAAGACATTACCCGCACCAAGGCCATGGAAGCGACGATCGCGCAATCGGAAAGGGAAAATCTCCAGCTCAAGGCCATCGCCGAAGATCCGGACCTTTTTTGTGAATTTCTAAGTGAGACGCTTAATCTTTTGGTCGAAGCCGATCGCTTGTCGCTCGAACTAGAAAAAGCTTCGGACCCCCGCCCCCTAGTGAATGAAATTTTTCGCGGGGTTCATACTATTAAAGGCACGGCCGGCGCTTTCAATCTGGATCACATTCGCGAACTGGCCGCCAAACTGGAAGAAAGCCTGAGCGGTTTGCGTCAAGCTCCGAAAATAGAAGGCGGGATTGTTCGCCAAACCAAGACGGCATTGGAAGAATTGACTGAAGCGTTAAACGAGTTGGCGGAAAAGACGAAAAAGCTGTTAGGCCAGGATTTAGGTCGAGGCGGCGAGTCTTACCTTCGTATTTCCGCCCTCGATATAAAGCGACATCTCCATGCGATTTCCGCTATGGGGATGGATCCGGAAAATCTTAAAAAGGAAGTCGTCACGATCCT
>JADFXS010000559.1 GCA_015233515.1 Deltaproteobacteria bacterium
ACCAGCAAGTCATATATAGAGGTTTTAAAAAACTGGGGCCGGAAGTCGAACAGGTGATGCGGCACTGTTCCAAGGTCCTATCCATGGTCTCCAAACAAATCGGTATAGTTCTGGCCCCCAAATTTTCAACCGTGGTCGTCAAGCAACTTCAGTTTGTCCGTCTGACCGACCGGTTGATTCTAGCCATACTAGTCGGCCAGTCCGGAGTCATACAGAACCGCATTCTGGAGGTGGAGGAAGATCTGTCCCAGGAAACCCTGGATCGCTTTAACCGCTATCTCAACGACATCCTGGAAGGCGTGACCATCTCCGATATCAAGTCTCGGATTGTCGAGGAAATGCGCCAGGAGAAAATACAATTCGACCAGATGCTTTCCCGGGCCCTCAGCCTGAGTCATCGGGTTTTCGAGGAAACCGATATGGAAGATCAAGTCTTTGTGGAAGGTCAGGTTAATCTGCTGGATAATCCTGAATTCGCCGACGTGGAGGCCATGAAGACCATTTTCCGCACTTTCGAGGATAAAAGCATTCTAGTCGGGCTTTTGGATCACACGATCAAGGCTTCGGGAGTCCAAATTTTTATCGGTTCCGAAAACGACCTGACCGACTTGCCGGCATGTACCTTGATCGCCAGCCGCTATTCCCGCGGCACCATGCCGTTAGGCACCTTGGGAGTTCTTGGGCCGACCAGGCTTAATTACTCAAAAATCATACCGGTGGTGGATTACACTGCCAGACTGGTCAGTCATTTCCTGGAATCCACCTTATAATTATACGGAGCTGAGCAATGTCTGAAAAAGAAACTAATAACGGGATCGGGCCGGCGACTTCGGCCCCGGAAACCGCCCCAGCCGAAGATATCCGTTCAACGGAAGAAGTGGACTGGAAAGCCGAAGCAGAGAAAAGCCGGGATATGTTTTTACGAACCTTGGCCGATATGGAAAACATGAAAAAACGATTGGAACGGGAGCGGACCGATCTGGTTAAATACGCCAACGAAGACTTGATAAAAAAAATCCTGCCTTTATTGGACAACCTGGAACGGGCTCTGGCCGCCGCCCAGGGCGGGACGGCTGGTAAGGATGGACTCGTGGAAGGCGTTCGTCTGACTTATGACGGAGTAATGAACGTCCTCGTCAAAGCGGGCGTCAAGCAGGTCGTCGCCGTTGGCGAAAAGTTCGACCCTACTGTTCACGAAGCGGTCATGCAAAAGGATGATCCCGTGGTGGAGAGCAATACCGTATTGGAAGAGATTCAGAAAGGATACCTGCTGCATGAACGTCTTATCCGACCGGCCATGGTGGTGGTATCCCGCCGTTCGGTGGAAACAACTAACAACGTCGACTGAATAATCAATTCTTGTGACGATATATTGAGGAGGAAAGATCATGGGTAAAGTTATTGGTATCGATTTAGGCACGACTAACTCGTGCGTGGCGGTGATGGAAGGCGGGGAACCCAAGGTTTTGGCTAACGTCGAAGGCAGCCGAACCACGCCGTCCGTTGTGGCCGTAACCGATTCGGGTGAACGGCTGGTCGGTCAGGTCGCCAAACGCCAGGCGATCACCAATCCGGAAAACACTATCTTCGCCGTCAAAAGGCTGATCGGTCGAAAATTCGAATCGTCCGAAGTGCAAAAAGACATGAAGATATTGCCTTATAAGATAGTCAGAATGGACAACGATGACGCTTCGGTTCAGATTCGAAACAAAAGCTACAGCCCGGCGGAAATTTCGGCCATGGTTCTGACCAAAATGAAGGAAACCGCTGAAAGTTACTTGGGCGAAAAAATCAGCGAAGCGGTCATCACTGTCCCGGCTTATTTCAACGATAGTCAGAGGCAAGCCACCAAGGATGCCGGTCGAGTAGCCGGCCTGGAAGTATTACGCATCATCAACGAGCCCACCGCCGCGGCCCTGGCTTATGGCCTGGACAAAAAAATCGACAAAAAAATCGCGGTATTCGACTTGGGCGGCGGCACTTTTGACATTTCCATTCTGGAAATAGGCGACGGTGTCTTTGAAGTTAAATCCACTAATGGTGACACTCACTTAGGCGGAGAAGACTTCGACTTGCGGGTTGTTAATTATCTATCCGATGAGTTTCGCCGGGAGTCGGGCATTGACCTGCGCAGCGACAAAATGGCTTTGCAGCGCCTGAAAGAGGCCGCCGAAAGGGCTAAAATGGAACTCTCCACTTCCATGGAGACGGATATTAACCTGCCTTTTATCACCGCTGACGCCACCGGCCCCAAACACCTCAACCTCAAACTGACCAGGGCGAAGCTGGAATCCTTAGTCAACGAACTTATCGAAAAAGTGGAAGGCCCCTGCCGCACGGCTTTGAAAGACGCCAATCTGACCGCGAATCAAGTCGATGAAGTCATCTTGGTGGGCGGCATGACCCGCATGCCCAAAGTCCAGGAAAAGGTAAAGCAAATCTTCGGTCGGGAACCCAATAAGAGTGTTAACCCGGATGAAGTGGT
>JADFXS010000560.1 GCA_015233515.1 Deltaproteobacteria bacterium
GGAAGCCGCGGCGATAGTGTTTGACTGAACACCATAGTGGTCGATGGCTTCCGCTACCAGTCGGTGGATGATTCCGTGGTGGCAGCCGCCGCAGAAATGAAACGGCACGTCTCTTAAGGAGTTAGGCCGTTTAAATACCTGTTTCATGAGCTGGACTCCCGGTGTAGCTATTTCTGTTTATAAAATTTTTTTATCTGAACCATGAGTTCGTCCGGAGACGGAATAGACCCCGGGGGGATTCCAAAGAAGTCCACCTGGGCGCCTGGTTCGACCGATAATTTGACATCTTCCACCATCTGACCGGTATTGAGTTCCATGGTCAGGAAATGGCGGCACGTTTCCGAAGCCTTTTTTATCTGTTTGGCGGGAAATGGATAGAGGGTGATCGGCCGGATAAGTCCGATTTTCAACCCCTGTCGCCGTCCCATGATCACGGCGGATTTAAGGACCCTGGCCATGGACCCGAAGGCGACCAGAATCATCTCGGCGTCTTCCACTTCCAGCTGCTGAACTCGAACATCTTTAATCATGCTCTGGTATTTCTTGTATAAATTCCAGTTGTGCGTGGTCAGTTCGCCATCGCTTAGATATAAGCTTTTGAGGAATTGAGGCGGTCGGTCCTTGGCCCCGGTCAAGGCCCAGGGTTTTTCGACTTTTTTGCCTTTATAAGGGGTAAGCGTCAGTGATTCCTTCATGTTACCCAAGATGGCATCGCCGAGGATCATGGTCGGGTTGCGGTATTTATCCGCCAGATCAAAGGCTAGCATGGTCAGTTCATAGCATTCCTGGATCCCGTCCGGCGCCAGGACCAGGAGTCGATAATCACCATGTCCGCCACCTCGGGTCGCCTGGAAGTAGTCGCCCTGGGAAGGATGGATTCCGCCCAATCCCGGACCACTGCGACTCATATTGACCACCACTCCGGGGACTTGGCTCCCGGCCATGTAGGATAGACCTTCCTGCTTCAGGGAGATACCCGGCGAAGAAGAGGAAGTCATGGCTCTGGCTCCGTTGGACGCCGCGCCCATCAACATGGTTATGGCGCCTATTTCTCTGTCCGCCTGAATAAACCTGCCTCCCGCCTTTTGCAACTTGATGCTCATGTATTCAGGAATATCGTTCTGCGGGGTGATGGGGTAGCCAAAATAATAGCGGCAACCGGCGGCCATGGCTCCCATGGCCACAGCCTCATTGCCCTTGACCAGCAACATTTCGCTTTTTATTTTCCTAGCCATTACTTCCACACTTCAATGACCACATCCGGACACATCTCCGCGCACATCGCACAGGAATTGCATTTCTCCGGGTCGGCGAGTTCGGCTATGGGATAGCCCTGGTTGTTGATCCGTTCGCTGACCACAAGCAGCTTACGGGGACAAGTCATGACGCAAAGGCCGCAACCTTTACAGCGGTCTTCCAGAAAAACCAGCTTGGTTACCGGTTCCGATTTAGTTGCACATGCGGACATAATTATTTCCCCGACCGAGCGGCTAGTTGTTCCACGCCGGCCATATCCTCCACATTAAAAATGTTTACACTCGCCTGATTCGGGACAATCTTCTTTACCAGACCGGCCAGAACCTTCTTGGGTCCGACTTCCACAAAGTCTGTCACCTCGTTTTGGATCATGGTTTGAATTACATCGCACCATTTCACCGGTGATATGATTTGCTGTTTCATCATGTCTCTGAGACGGCCCGGGTCGGTTTCCGCGGCGCCGGTCACATTCAGCACGACAGGGCAGGTCGGCGTGGTGAAGCTGGTCGTTTCCAAATGAGCGGCAAAGTCTTTAGCAGCCGCCTCCATCAAAGGGCTATGCCAGGCGCCGGAAACCGGCAAGGCCATGGTTTTCGCCCCTTTTTGCTTGGCAAATGGGGCGGCGGCGGCGACAGCCGCGCTTTCACCGGTAATTACGAATTGACTGGGTGTGTTATGATTGGCGGCCACCACAATGCCCCGGTCGCGAGCCAATTCCACTATGGCTTCCAAATCGACCGCCGATAAGCCGATAACGGCCTGCATGGCTCCCGGTCTGGCCGTGGCGTCCCGATGCATCAGTTCGCCCCGCAGGTTGACCAGTCGCAAGGTATCTTCCACCGACAGGACGCCGGCGGCGCACAGGGCCGAAAATTCTCCTAAACTGTGACCAGCAGTATAACCGGGTTTGATACCTCGATCCAGCAAAGCTTGATAGCATATTAAATTAATCGCGGTAATGGCCGGTTGAAGATTGACCGTCAAAGTCAATTCCTCTAATGGCCCTTCAAAACACAGCTTGGATAAGGGTTTACCCGTTATCCGCTCAGCCAGCGTTAAGATATCTCGAGCCCAGGCGTAAGATTCAAAAAAATCCCGTCCCATGCCGATGGCCTGGGAACCTTGTCCAGGAAAGATAAAAGCAACCCTACCCATAAGTACATCGTTCCAAACTGCGGCCGGGCCGTAAATCCGTGGTCCGCCCGGTAAATTAAGATGAGA
>JADFXS010000561.1:0-492 GCA_015233515.1 Deltaproteobacteria bacterium
CCGTGGTCAGCATGTTCAAGAGTTCCCCGGCCTGGAGAATGGTTCTGGCTCCCGGGCCGAACCGACCGCTCTCCACCAGGGCTGCCCATTGTTCGACCTGGTCCCGCGCGACCTGCAAATCCGAAGAATGGCGGATAATGCCGATTTTTTCGTACATTGTCCGGGTCAACCGCCGGGTCAGGTCCTGGACTGAAGGCCCATTGGGTTCGGGTTTCTCCTGCCATCGTTCCAACCGGAAACGCCATGCTTCGACGGCCCGCCGGTCCTTGGCCGGGCTCGAGGATTGACCGGCTTGTGATGCGGCATCGGCCCCGGCGATGGGACCGAAGACCGCGCACTCGGACAAGGCGTTTCCTCCCAGCCGATTGGCTCCATGCAGTCCGCCCACGACCTCGCCGGCGGCCCACAAACCCGGCAGGCTGGTCCGGCCGGTCGGGCCGGCAACCACGCCGCCCCTGAAGTAATGGCAGGCCGGGGCTATCCGGAGGGGGC
>JADFXS010000561.1:508-2477 GCA_015233515.1 Deltaproteobacteria bacterium
TAAGCCAGGAGAGAAGGCGGATCATCCCAGATACCGTCCTCCAGGCCGGTCAGGTCCAGGACCACGTCGGAGCCGGCTCCGGGCTCGGCGGTCATCTCCCGGAATATGGCCTGGCTAAGGGCGTCTCTGGCCTTGATCGCCGCCGGGCGCTCCCGGATATCGTACTTGATCAGCAGATTCTCGCCTCGCGAGTTTTTGATCGGGGCCACGTCCCCCAGTATTTCGTGGATGATCATCCGGTACCGGCCGCCTTCCACCAGGCAGAGCGGGAAAAACTGGACGAATTCCATATCCCTGGTTTGAGCTCCGGCTCGGGCCGCCAAACCATATCCGTCGCCGGTGTTGCGCGGTGAATTGTCGTGCCAGGAGTATAGGGCTCCAGCTCCGCCCACGGCCAGGATCACGGCCCGGGCCGAGACAATCAACAAACGATCGGCGTCGAGATCGTAGGCCAGGACTCCGGTGACCCGACCGTCGGCTTGGAGCAGGTCCAGCGCCATGATTTTGGACAGGACATTCACACCGACCGAACGCACGACCGAGGTTAAGGTCTTGGTCATGACTTGGCCGAAGAAAGGAGCTCGCCCCGGAATCTGCAGAAATGGACCCTCCCGGATCAGCGGCACTCCGTATCCTTCGAGGTCCCGAACCCGATCGAGAGCCTGTTCGAATAGGATACGCAACAAGTTTTGATCGTTGAGGTGCTGGCCGGCGGCCAGGCTTTGGGCGAAATGTTTTTCCCGCGCCTTGAACCGCGCGGAAGGCCCCGAAACTCAAGGTAGTGCAGGAGCCGCCGCCCAGGACGGATTTGGTCAGGAGCAGCACCTCGGCTCTGCGCCGCCGGGCCTCGATGGCGGCCAGCATCCCGGCCCCTCCACCTCCGATGACTAGGACTTCCGTGGAAACATTTTCTATTTGCATGATTGTCCTCCCTGGATGAGTGCTTTTAGGCGCAACAACCCGGCCAAGCGGCCTTTTCGGAGTATATCCGATTTCTCGGGCCGATTCTTCATTTTGGGAGCATGGTAGACCTTTTTTTCCGCCACCCTTTATGGCAAGGCGATAAAAATCATTTTTGTCCGAGAGGACGTCCGCTCCGTAATCATAACCGCCGCTCGAAACCTGCTTAAGCTGGTTTGAGGTTCATTAATATGCTATAAGAAACCAACGTTTCGCCCAAGGGACCATTGGTGATCAACTTCAGCACCAGCCGGCATTTTTCTAACTCATCCATACAAAACACCTGGCCTTTATGGTCATCCGCCTTGACCGCTTTTATCGGGGCCGCGGCCTTGATGGTCTGGTACCTGCCGGATGCTCTGCCTCTCGGACATGTCAGCGGAATAATGGTCGCCACGGCCGACGATATCGTCCACGGATTTTTTTACCGCCCGCTTTTTAGTCAGGATGCTTATGGCGGGACAAGGTACATGCCGATGTTTCCGCTAATCCATGCCCTGCTTATGCAGGTTTACCCCGATCCGGTCCTGACCGGCCGTGTCATGATGCTCGCCTCAGTATTATTTCTCATGTCCGGATTCTACGCCTTGCTCAGAGGTTTGGATGTTCGCCCCGGCCCGGCGGCGCTTTTCATGCTTTTGCCGATCGCCGCCATCAACTTCATGCTGATCGCCTTGGAGATCAAGTGCGATTATTTAGCCACAGGCTTCAGTGTCTGGGGGCTAGCGGCAGTCATAAGATCGGAGAGGAAAGGAAAGTATCTATATCTGCTTCTCGCGGCCACGGCTTGTACCGCGGCCATGGCCACCAAGCTTTCCAATCTTAACGGTCTGGCTGCGTCGGTCGTCTATTTATTCGTCAATGGCCGAAAATCATCGGCTGCTAGACTGGGGCTATACTTTTTGGTAATAACGGCCCTGGTTTTGGCCGTCATCCAATCAGCCAGCGACGGCCGGGCTCTGGAGGCCTTCCAAGCCTGCGCCGACGGCGGCATGACTTGGGACTATGC
>JADFXS010000562.1:0-1959 GCA_015233515.1 Deltaproteobacteria bacterium
GTGCACCCGGAAGTATCCAGCGAGGGTTCACTTTTTCCGGGGCTTATTACTCTAAAAATATCTTAAATTAAGGATCTTGGCAAGCATTTCCGGCGCACCCCCCCCGATTTTGCCTTCCGGGAATTTTCGACGACCGATTTTTGAAGGCTATTTATCTGGAACACTATAATTTTATTGGTTAATATCCAATCCGCGTATCTATTTTCACAAGCGAGATCGTCAACTGTGGAATCAGCTGAAATGCATAGGTATTTTAAATTTGCGCTCAAAAGCCCCCAAAAACCGCCGAGGTCCGCCGGAAATTTATCTTTTTTAACTTATTTGGATCGATCTTAGTGAAGTAATTTGGGTTCGGTTAAACCTCGTTGACGGCCTCTTACCCTTGAAAAATCTCTTCATCTCCCCGGTTTTCGAACTAAATTACTTCAAAATCCTTTATCTTGGCGATCTCTCCAATTCCGGATAACTCTACGTCGTGGACACATTTTCGACATAACCGATAGTACCGGACACTGTCCTCGCCGCTGTTGATTATTTTTTCCAGCTTGGCCTTAAGCTTCAAGAACTTCTCCTCGGATAGATTTTGGCATTCGAATACCGATTTCTGGACTCTCTCCCCGCTGCCTTTTAGCACCTTAGCCACTCGAGCCCGTAAACGATCATCCACTATATCGAAACAAATAAGATAAAACATGATTACGAGTCCCATTTAAACGGCTGATATTCCGCGGCCGGTTCTTCGAGATAACGTTTAAAAACTTGGGCCTGTTGCAAAAACAGCCAACGATAATTGACCTTTTTCCCCAATGGCGGATAGTGGATGGTGCTTTTCATCATTTGTTCATATGCGGCGATAAAGGTCCGGCAAATCTGGGGTTTCATTTCCACCGGCCGTTTTTCCTTCATTTCCTCCTCTGCGGTATATTCCGGAAGGGCCGGCGCCCGGTAAACGAAATCATCCGGGCTCATAGCCTGTCGGTTAATGAGGGACAAGACCAACCTATCGCCCAGATATGTTCGGTATTCTTCCACCAGGTCGCAGGCCAGGGACGGCCTTCCATATGAGACTTCATGCAGGGCTCCCAAGTATGGGTCCAGTCCGACGGTTTTGGCGGCGGAAAGCACTTCATTGGTCAGCATCGTATAGACGGAGGACAGCAGGGCATTGACCGGGTCCAACGGCGGCCGTCGATTCCGGCCGGAAAAGGAAAAATCCGGATTTTGAATCAGACAAGGAAAAGCCTGAAAATAAATGCGGCTGACGGCCCCTTCCACACCGCGGACCGCATCCAGATTTAGGGCGGCATTGACACTGGCTGAAAGAGCCTTCAGGCGAGCGGTAGCCAATTTCAATTCCGATTTTTGATACTGAGAGGCCCGCCGCAGCAAAAATCGATACATGTTGCCGACCTTTCCCTCCACGATTATTTTGGCCGTTTTCAAGGCAAAGCTTGGTTGGCTGAGGCCAAGATACTGCGCGCGCCTCAGGGCCACGTGTTTGTGTTCATCCAGCGCCAGCCTGGCCCGATATCTGCCGGTGGAAGTAAGAAAGACCGTCTCCACCCGCTGTTGGATGAGGTAATCCAGCACACCGCTGCTCAAGGAAATGTTGCCGATAAGAATGAGCCGGTTGAGGCCTTCCATTGGGACTTGATCGGTAACCTGGCCGTCTCGGACCACCTTGAGGGTTTCCCCGTCTTTGCGCAGGTAACTACCGGGTTCAAGAACATAAATAGTTTCCATGGCTAGGTCAAAAACCTTTCTAGGGTGGCAATGGCCTGGCGGAGGTTATCCAGGGCTGAACTCAGGTTTTGAACCTTTTCCGCCGGCCGCGCGGGGTGTTCCCGCCACTCTTTCAAGTGCAGCAAAGGGTGGGGGTAACCGGTCCCGACGTCCATGGGACAAATATCGGAACTATAATTGAGTAATGAATGAATGCGCCGGCAACCTAGGGGGTCG
>JADFXS010000562.1:1982-2475 GCA_015233515.1 Deltaproteobacteria bacterium
GGGTTGTAATCCGATAGAAAGGCCATCAGATGGTGAACCAGGGTTTTGGCTCTGGGTAAGAATCCGACGGTTTGCAGGATGATTTTTTCTTCCCGAACCGAAATAGTCTTATCCTGGCGGCAGGTAGCCACTATTTGCCCCAACGGCGGACAGACAACCGATAAACGGGCCAGTTCCGGGAAATCGTCGGCCCATTGCTGCTGCCGTGGATGAACCAGAATCTTGGCGGCCGCTTCAGCAAAAACCGGGTGGCTTTCAGCCATGGTTTGAGGTTTAACCTTGGTCAAGAATTCAAGCTGAGCCCGGGCGTTCCGGTCCGGACACTCGATAAAATATGACGGCTTGCCGGTCGCCCTGTGAACTCCCAGAGGCAGCTTGACCAGATTGCCCAAACCTTTTCCGGTCAATTGGTCTTGTTTGGGAAATATCTCCAAACCAAAGGCCTTCAGGTCGCCTTTCAGGGGTCGGACCAGGGCTTCCAGGGCGCGTCTGG
>JADFXS010000563.1 GCA_015233515.1 Deltaproteobacteria bacterium
TTCCACAAATTAATAAGTTTTTTCGACTCCCGCGGAAATCTCCGGATCGCAAGACCAAAACTATTAAAATAAATATGTCGATTTTATTTGAAAATTTATAGGATTCCTGGATTATGCCAAGCTGAGAGATAAAATCAGACAGCAACAATTAATCAACGAGCTAGGAGAATTGCAATGCTACGAAAACGGCTATGTTTCCTTTTGATTCTCGGACTGATGGGATTATCGGGTTGTATCGACGATTCAACCGTCATTTCGGTCGACAAAACCGGAGCCGGGACCGTTGTCGTCACCACGTATTTGAGCAAGTCCGCGCAGGTTCTTATGGAGCAGATGCTCGGATCCATGGGCGGCAAGACAACTACTTCGGCCAAGAAGAACCCATTCCTGGAGAACGTCGAACTGTATAAAGCCAAGGCGGCCTCCATGGGTGAGGGAGTAAAATTCGTCTCGGCCAAGGAATTGAAAAAAGCTGATGGAAGCGCCGGAGCTCAGATAACCTACGCTTACAGTGACATCAACAAACTCAAAATCGATTCGGAACCCAATGTACCCTCAGGCGGAGGGAACGACGCGATGACGACACCCGATAAAGACTCATCCAAGAAAAAGGAGAGTCCGGTGGCATTTGCATTTGTAAAAGGAACCCCCTCGAAACTCACCGTCAATATACCTAAAGAGGTGAAGAGTCCGGGAACAGGCCAACCGGAAGAGAAAAACAAGCCGGCCACGCCTCCGACTCCCGAGCAGCTGGCGCAGATGAAGCAGATGTTCAATGGTTTTCGCATGCAGCTGATCGTGAAAGTCGATGGTGAAATCACCTCCTCCAACGCCGCCTATGTTGAGAAAGACGGCAAGACCAACAAGAAGCAGATAGTCACTCTCATCGACATGGACATGGGCAAAATCATTAAAGATGATGCCACATTCAAAAAGATTGCCGCCATGGGTCAGATAGAGGATATGGCCACGGCTAAGGAAAAACTGAAGGATATACCGGGCCTCAAGATCGAAACGGCGGAGAAGGTTGATATTGAATTCAAATAATCCAAAGGGCGATGGCGTTTTCGGTAATGCTCGCCGGGACGCCATCGCCCGGGTTTCCTCTGACCGTGTTTAGATAGTAGCGGAACCACCAAAATTCTTTTATTAAATGGCCTTACCCGGTCTTCCCACAGCAGCTCCCTGGGCCGGCGCAGCCAGCGGCTTGTGAGGGTGTGGAACCGCAGCAAGCCCGGTCCCTCGGCCCGGGCAAATGACCCTGATTGGCGCCTGAAGCAGAAGAATGTGCGGAAATGAGCTTTTGCAGGTTACGGCTCTGACATGAACGGCACTCGAGCGTTACATCCGCGCCGACTATCAGTATTTCAAAATCAAAACCGCAATCTAAGCAATGGTATTCGTATAACGGCATGGTAGCCTCTCCTTGATCAGCCTCGGGCTTTATGCCCGTACTCTTGCAAGGCTTAGTCTGGATCATATCAAATTCATAGTCGCGGCTTAGAGGCGGGGCGATCCGCCTCGTTTCCTTCCAAGCGCTGACTGGTCACCGCTTTTTTTTCCAGCTTGTAATCCTTGATACGCCGATGGAACTCGTAAAGATCACTGAGCTGTTTAAGTATTTTA
Source organism: Deltaproteobacteria bacterium (assembly GCA_015233515.1). Next base: position 1,627 of record JADFXS010000563.1, read on the forward strand.
GTGATCTTCCTCATTTTCAAGCTTTTCGATATCCGCCTGGTCTTGTTTGGAATTTCGCATTTTCTTCAGCCAGATCAAATCGTTCCGGTTCACAATTTTTATGCTTCCTTCTTCTGATTCGGCGATAAGTGAGTCTCTGATAATTCTCCTGACCTCTTCTGTTTGGGCCAGGAGAATATCGATGATCATTTCATCCTGGTCACCGACTTTCAAAAAGCGATGAAGCTCTATGGGAAGCCCCCTGAACGTCCAAGAAGAAGTCGATTCGAAGTATTCGTTTTTCTCCAAAATATCCTTAGCCTTCCCGTAGTCTTCAGGATCAACCAATAGATCGATAGCTCGGGTAAAACGCGGCTCGGCGTAAAAAGCCATGGCCACTCCGCCAACAAGGGCATATTTCACCTGGCCCGTTTCCAGTTCCTTAACCAAATTATTGAATTCTTCAAATAGGTTCATATTAATTTCCGACCTGGCCGTCCATCTTACCAGAGGGTTGACACATTCGTTGGTTTCCTCAAATTAACCCAGCTTATATCATAATATAGTTATTTAAGGACCAGGGCTTCGGCCACTACTTCCCATAAATACTTGACCTGCAAATCCTTCATTCCCGTTTCCGCGGCCATGGACTTGATCTGACCGTGGCAGCTATGGCAGGGGATCACCACCAATTCCGCTCCACTGCGCTCAATCTGTTCCATTTTCCGGCGACCGTAATGGAATCTCTCCCGGGTATAGGGAGTCAGAAGCGTCCCGCCGCCGCCGCCGCAACATAACTGGTTACCTTTGGCCGGAAACAGATCCACCCAATGATCGAAACACCGGTCCATGACC
>JADFXS010000053.1:0-3245 GCA_015233515.1 Deltaproteobacteria bacterium
GTGGACGTCATTGCCGATCCCCAATTCTTGAAGCCTCCAGGTATTGAGCGAGGCGGTCCTGCGATAGCCGCCGAATACGGTGTATCCCTTTTCAAGCAGCAGTTTAGCCAGGAAAGCCCCATCTTGACCCGTTATGCCCGTCACTAGAGCCTTTTTGCCTATATCAACCATTTCGGTACTCCTTTTTTTACCACTATTGAGTTACCCGCGCAAACCTAGATTTCATCGCTCCTGGGTTGGGTGGGCAATGTGGTCAACTCGGATAAGATTGTCGAAATCGGCCGGCGCGATGCGGTCCTAAATCAATTTCGGAAAGAATTTAGTGGATGGCGGAATGATTGTCCAGAGAAATGCGCTGGAGCCGAGCAGATGGCGCGACTCGAGGGAAAATAGGCGATTAGATGTAATGTCAATATGTTAGATATGGGTTCCCCCTTGGCTGGTGGGGCCGTATCTAACAAAACTGAATATGTTAGCTTATTAGCTGCTTTAATGATGGAGGTTGAAAACCGGAAAAGCCCGCCGATATTGTCGCCGGCATGATTGACTCCACAGCCATACAATCGTCCCGACAATTTACCGGTTTTCCGCTTGTTTTTTGGAGCTAAGTCCATTAGGATTAGTATAACTAGTTAGAAGATATAAAATAATTCACAGGAGACCTCCCCTCGAAAGGTTTTAAATTCAATCCATGACGGCAAATTATATTGCCTATGCCGCTTTCTTGCCCATCGCGATCGCGGCTAATATTCTTATAATCATATATGCTTGGCCGCGGCGTCAACTACCGGGCGGCCTAACCTTCATCTGTCTTATTTTTTTTTCGAACATTACCTGTTTAGCGGAAGGTATTTCCATACTCTGTGCTTCCCCGGCCATGGCCGGCTTTTGGTACGATCTCAGGTTTATCGGCCTCGCCGGTTCGCCGGTGGCTTTTCTCGTTTTTGCCCTTGATTTCGGTGGGAATAAAGAGTGGCTCCGGTTGCCCCGCCTTCTGGGTTTGCTCATCATCCCCCTACTCACCCAGGTGATGGTTTGGACCAATACCTGGCATGGCCTTTGGCTAAAACAAAACGTGAGTTTCCAGCAAATCGGCCCCTTTTTGTTCGCCGATACCAACTCACGGATTCTAGGGCCTTGGTTTTGGGTTCACTCGGCTTATGGTTACCTGCTTCTGCTGATCGGTATAGGCATTATCTTCAGGCTCTCCTTTCGTCTTTATCACAGTCTTTTCCGCAAACAGGCCATGATCATTTGGGTGGCCACCTTGATAGCGATCCTCGCCGTCGCGTTCCCTACGTTCAAACTGATCCCCGCGATGAAAATAAATCCCTTTGTTTTCAGCTTGACCCTGGCTAACCTGATGTATGCCTGGTCTTTTTTTCAATATGGTTTTCTGGAGTTGATTCCTATTGCTCGAGATGCCTTGATCAATGACATGGATGATTGCGTGCTGGTCCTGGATGGTCAAAATCGAATTGTCGATATCAACCCCAGTATGTCCAAGTTGCTTCCCGGCCTGGTCAAACCTATCGGACAAGCGGCGGAGCAGGTTTTCGCCCACTGGCCGGGGATTGTCGAGCATTTTCAAAGCATGGCCAGGGTCAGAACCGAAATTACCATGAAGCCATCCCAGGATATCCTCCATTTTGATCTATTGGCTTCTTCATTGACCGATCGGCGCGGACAATTTCTGGGGCGTCTGTTTGTGTTGCGGGACATCACCGAGCGGAAAAGAATCGAAGCGGAAAAAGAAATAGTATTCAACGAACTGCAAAACGCGCTCTCTGAAATTAAGACGTTACGAGGGATTGTGCCTATTTGCGCCAATTGCAAAAAAATACGGGACGACGACGGATTCTGGCATCAAGTGGAAAAGTATGTCCAGGAACATTCCCTGGCCAAATTCAGTCACGGGATTTGCCCGGATTGCGCCCGTCTTTTATATCCGGAACTTTACCCGGATCTAAAGAGGTAATTGCCAAACGGCCCTTTTGGCCAACTCTTTGTCGGGTTGAAGCTCCCCGCAGCAAGCTGCGCGAAATCTTCGACATGTAAGGAAAAATATTAAATTCATTGTTTTCATCTTCAACCTGACAGGAGAGATTCATGGAAAAATACATCCAGATGGCCATGGATATGAAAATGCTCGACGCGGTCCCAATCAGCCCCGACCGGATTCGTTTCGATCTCCGGGCTTTGTTCAAGTGCCGCTGGGGCTGCGAGGACTATCGGAGTTCAAGATGCGGAGTCCGGGACACCACCATGTCGGAACGGATGGAGATGGTCAGGTTGTATCAGCGGATTCTTCTGGTCCATAGCCATGATGTCCGGGCGCTCGGTCGGACGGTCTTGGCTATTGAGCGGCAGGCCTTTCTGGATGGCTCCTACTTCGCTTTGGCTCTGATGTCATGTAATCTGTGCGGAGAATGCCAGGTAAAAAAAGGCGAAGCTTGTCTGACTCCGGATAAAGTCCGGCCCTGCGAAGCGGGTTTCGGCATCGATATCTATGCCACGGTCCGGGGGGTGGGGCTGCCCATACAGGTTCTGCCCAATAAGGAGGAAGTCCCGAACCGGTACGGGTTTATCTTGATCGACTGAAATCCTTATTCACGGGAGCCGAGGTCTTTCGCCGGTCTTATCCTGATAACAATAAACTCACGTGAAGTTGAAGCTCCCGGCCGCTAGCCGCGGGGAATGAGGCCTCTGGCCGTTTCAACTCCGGTCGGCATCTATTTCAGCATCTGTCCATGGACAGCAGGTATGACCTGAGGTTGGTTTTCATGTTGTCCAGACCCAGTTTTTTGCGGATATTGTTTCGATGGAATTCCACACTGCCTCTGGACACGTGTAATAAATCAGCGATTTCCTTGCTGGTCCGGCCGCTTTTTATCATGTCGGCCACTTGGATCTCGCGCGGAGTCAGCTGATAGTATTTTGAGAAGGTGGTTTGAGCGAAGGTCGAAGTGATATTATGCAAATGCGATTCAATCATATTCAAACTGGTCAGCTGATCCTTGTCCAGGCGGCTGGCCTTCAACCTTTCCAGATGCGGCAGGATTAAACGCCTGACATTCGATTTTAACCGGTCTTCAAAATCTTTTTTCTCTTCTTCCCGGAGCTTGAGCACGGTCCGCAAGGCGGCTTTCAAGTCTTTTAGAAAAGTGAATCCGTCTTCCGGGAGGTCGGTCGGCTCGGCGGTCGCTTGACGGGTCAGCTTACGGTCGGTCAGGGCCAGGCAGAAC
>JADFXS010000053.1:3269-13921 GCA_015233515.1 Deltaproteobacteria bacterium
CGGGATCGACCGGTTCCGTCCACCACCGGGGCCACGTGGATGTCCCAGAAGCTGAGATGATCTTGCCCGTCCCTGGTAATATGCAGTTCGAAATCATACCAGGTCAACGCTCGACGGGAGTCCAGCACATGCCGGAAAAGGCCTTCGGAATAGCGCCGGCTGCCGGGCTTGAGCAGATAATGATCTAACCCGACATACTGCGCGGATTCATAAGGGGAATAGACGCGCAGGAAGTCGCCGTAAAGCCGGTTATGCATCAGCAGGTGCATTTCGGTGCTATAATAACCGAATCCGGCCGGCAGGCTGTCTACCATCGGCTTGTTGAACAGGCTGTTCCAGACCATCATGTCTTCGGCCTGGCGGCGCTGGAGCATGCGGTTATCCAACTCCGATACCTGTTGGTTGAGTTCTTCGTAGCTGGGTTCAATGATCATGAGACCCTCCAGGCTCATCCGCTTGGTAGAACTTTTTCAGCATTTCTATTTTAACATAAAAGGATGGATATGTCAGTTTTGGGAATAGGCGTGGATATCATAAACATATCCAGGATCAAGGAGATTATCGACCGTTCCGGATCGATCTATCTGCAGCGGGTCTTCACTCCGGGAGAACAAAAACGCGCGGTGGAACACGGCCGGCCAATGATCTATTATGCCAAGACCTTTGCCGGTAAGGAGGCCGTCTTCAAAACTTTCGGGCTGGGTTGGGACACGGGAATCGAGTGGACAGATATAGATATCTCGGAAGGAAGAAACGGCGAGCCTTTAGTCAGCCTGTCCGGGAGACTGGCCGAGTTGAGCCTGGAGAGGGGCGCTTCCCGGGTCCTGCTCAGCCTGTCCTATGATGGGGACAACGCTCTGGCCATGGCGATGCTGATGGCCTGAGCGTTGTGAAGTTTACCGCCGGGCCGCGAAATGCCCTTGGCTGCAAGGAATTATGGCCGTGAAGCCGGGTTTGATTACGGAACCAATAATGAGTTTTTCCGCGCGCGGCTGCCCACGATAACAGCGGCGCCGACGATATCCTCCAGATCGGCCCCCCTGGAAAGATCGCTGACCGGCCGGGCAAAGCCTTGCAGGATCGGCCCATATGCCTTGGCCCCGGCCAGCCGCTGAACCAACTTGCAGCCGATATTAGCTGCGTCGAGATCCGGAAAGATCAGGACATTGGCCTGCCCGGCGACCGGACTGACACCCTGGACCTTGCGGCGGGCGACCGCCGGCACCAGGGCCGCATCGGTCTGGAGTTCTCCGTCAAAATAAAATTCCGGGGCTTTCTCCCGGGCTAGCTGCGTGGCCTGGACGACTTTGTCCACCTTGGGATGGGCGGCGCTGCCTTTGGTGGAAAAGGAGAGAAAAGCTACCCGCGGTGTCCAATTCCAAAAATTTCGGGGGCTCCGGGCGCTGGCCAGGGCGATGTCCGCTAATTGTTCCGCCGAGGGGTCCGGGTTGACCGCGATGTCGGCAAAAATCAGCCGGCCGTGCTCACCGCCGGAAAAGTTGGGGATGTCCATCAAATAATAACTGGACGGAGTGGAAACCCCTGATTCCAGGCCGACGATCAATTCACTCACCATGATGACATCTTCCGTGGGGTAAGCCAGACCGGCCACCATGGCCTCCACCTGATTCTGTTTAAGCATCATCGCGCCGAAACCGAGGGGATCCCTGATCAGGCGTCGGGCCGCTCCGGTGGAGATGTTGCGCATCCGACCGTAAGCTTCGGCGAATACTTCCAAATCGGGCGAAGTCTGCGGATCGATAAGGCTGAAACCGGACAAATCCGGAACCAGATCGGCGATTAATTTTTTGATGTTTGACTCATGCCCCAATAAAACCGGATGAGCCAACCCCTGAGCGCTCAATCTCGCGGCCGCCTTGATGATGGTTTCCTCTTCACCTTCAGGGAATACTATTCTCGGGGGGGCTTTTTTCAATTCCGCTTCTAAAGCCGGCATGAAATCCATCGGGTTCTCCTCGATTAAAATAAGATATTTCAGCCATGGGAAAAGCGTGACCATCCGGCCGGAGGAGGCCGGACGGTCAGTTGGGCACGCCTGCATTTAGAGGCGGTTATAATTTGGAACGCACCAAGCCGATCACATCGCCGACGGTTTTGGGTTTTCTTATGTCCATATTGCTGATGGACACCTTAAAATGTTCTTCCAATACGGCGGCCAGTTCTATCCGGCTGGCGGATTTAAGACCAAGATCTTCGGCGATCCTGGTCGTTTCGTCGACATTACCGATATTACGATTCGATATGGAAGTCAGGATTTCCATGATCTTTTGTTCAAGGTCGGTCATGGTCCTGACCTCAGACGATCTTGAAGGCCAGGACGTTCAGACCTTTGATATCGACGATATCGGCCTTGACGTCCACCGGACCTTTTTCATACAGTTCGCGCAACACTGCCGGATCGGGCTCCACGCCGTTAATAATGGCTTGAAAGTAAACGCCTTCTTCGAGACGCAGATGGCCATACACGTAGGGGGCCAGATCGGCGAAGCGAGGGTTAGGCGGCGGAGCGATGCCATGGGTCACAAACAGGAGCTTTCCTTGACCGGAGAGTTCCACCCAGTCCTGAGCCGTACTTCCGCATTGTTCGCAGGCCGAAGTCGGCGGAAAAGTTATAGTTGTGCATTTCTGGCATTTACGGGCCATGATTTTGCCCTGGCCCAGTTGGTCATAATAATATTTGACGACTGATTCGGGCATGACCTTAACTCCTTCCCAGCACCAGCACGGTGCTGATCATGGCGTAGCCATGGGTGTGAATTACGCTGATGCTTGGGGTGGGTTTGATTTGTCTGAGGCCGGCCTGGCTGCGCATCTGCTTTACCGCTTCATAGGTATCAGCGCCGGCACTGGCCGCCCAGGCGTGGCCAAAGGCATGACGGCCGCCATGGGTACTCATGGGGCGGTCGCCGTCATATCGAAGCCGTCCCTTGACGGCGTAGGTTAAGCCTTGACCTTCGGGGATGTAACCGGCCAGCTCCGCCACACATAGACTGACGATGTGAGAACAGTCATGGGTGTGCAGGTAGTCGATGTCCCGGGGGGTAATGCCGGACATTTGGTAGGCATTCTTAAAAGAGATTATGTCATAGGGCATGACCGTCGGGTCGCTTTGATACCACGGCAGATCACTGACGCTGATTCCGAAACCCTTGAGTTCCACCGGCTGCTGACCACGGTGGCCTTGAGCTTCTCCGCTCAGGATAATGGCCGACGCGCCGTCCGCCGGGGAAACCACGCTATGGATGCGCGACGGCCAGGCCACGAAGGGATTATAACGGGAAAGCCAGAACTCGTAAGGATCGTTGAAACCGTAACGCTTGGCTTCATCTTCCAAAGTTTCCTGCTGGATGGCGCGCGGATTCATTGAGCCGTGCAGCCGGCGCGTCCGGGACAGTTCAAACATACCGCGGTCGAAATCTTCCAGCGATATTCCGTACTTACGGCAATAGCCCAAGGCAACCAATCCGTTATAGGTTGGAAAGATATCGTAGCCCTGGGGGACATAATAAGCTTGATTGACGCATTGATCGGTCCACAGCCAGGCCAGTTCGGAAGCGATGGTTTCCCGCTCATAGGGGCTGAGGTCCTTAGGTTTGCTCAAGGTTGATTCCAGACCGATGACCAGCACCTTTTTGTACACGCCCGAAGCAATGCCCATGCTGGCCATGGCTATGCCAACATTGGTGGTCGAGCAACCGGCATCGAAATGGACGCCGAACTTGAACTGCATACCGGTCCATTTGCATATCTGGCTGTAAGTCGCCGGGAGTTGCGACGTGGGAATGGTTACGTTGCCGATAAAAACCGCGTCAATTTCCTGGGGATCGACTTGCGCGTCGGCTATGGCTTCCTGGACCGCCATGGCGGCGAGTTCTTGGAGCGTCAAGCCCTTGATTTCGGGTGTTTCCAAAAGATTGCCAAAACGCGTACACCCTACACCTAAAATATAAACAGGATCTCTAAGTTTACCGGTCATATCCTCCTCCTTGTCGAATTAAATATTGCCATCGTAATGAAAAACAAGCATCAAAATTTGCTGTGAAGCAGAGTTAATAAACTGGATAAGATCAGATAAATTTTGGGGGTTATATTTGATAATTGACTATCTCCTTTCGAATGAAATATAACCTTGCCGTGATGCTTTTATGGTAACAACGAACGATTCAAAAATATTATTAAGCCGGCGATAAGTAAATATGAAATAAACCTAGGGAGAATACCTAGGGAATCTAGGGTTCGCCTAAAAACGAATAATTTTTTCTGGAATAAAGTTTAATTCGTGTTCATTGCGGATGATATGTTCTAGTGTATGGGCGAAAAATTTTTCGCCCATACACGTGTTGCGCGGCCAATTGATCGGATTCCCATGTAACAGGGTTGTTCCAGATATATTCCCGAATCTGGTTTAATTCCGATTCGTTTCGTATTATGTGTTCATAATAATTTCGTTGCCAAACGTTGTAGATTTGGGTATTTGACCGAATCCATTTTGTCACGCCGATTTTAAACCCGCGAACGATCGATCCGATTGTTTTCGATGTGCCGTTGAATTGTGGTGTCGGCGAAGATGGTAGGGGCGAAAAATTTTTCGCCCTTAGGGTATCCTTGATCGACAAAATTCCGTGGATATGATTGGGCATTACCATGAATTCATCCAATTCGACCTGGGGAAAATGGGTGGGAATATCATTCCAGCAGTTTTCAACCATATGCCCGACATCGTTCAGCCATATCCGCCCGTTGGTGACATCTCCAAACAAACATTCCCGGTTGTGGGTGCAGACCGTGATGAAATAGGTCCCGGTCAGAGAATAATCATATCCTCTCAATCGGATGGATCGACGGTGACAGTTTGGGGGATCGTCGGTCACGATTACGGTATTTAGCGATATTTCAGTTCGGTTTCCCCGGTGAGTTTAATGGCCTAGGCCTGAGCTGTCGAGGACTCAAACCTAGGCCGGCCCCTTTTTTCTCTTTATCCCACTTTATCCGCTCGACATCTGACAACGTTCAATTACGGCTCTATATAGAGCAAAATGCGGGCCAGTGAAGCGTTAAAACGGTTAAATGGCTGTAATAATGGATAAATAATTGGAGAATTTATTATATTCCGGTTTTTCCGAGGAGAAAAGTGGATAGTTTTTATACAACAAATTCAAAAAAACATGAGCGGTTGTGGTTAAAAAGCGGGGGAAAAAAAATCATCAGGAATTATTCTTAATTATTAAGCGTCTGCCGATGGGCGCGGGTGTCTACTGCAAACGGTTAGCCTGAAATCATGCCTGAAGATTAGATGGGACATAAAAATCCATATATAATAATTGTTATAATTCAATAACTTATAATTGAAATGAAAATATCCTCGGTTGTCAAGTAATTTTTTATTGACAGTTTGATATAAAAACCCGTAACATTTATGCAAACGTTTGCACTGGAAAAACTCGCTTGAGAGGTGCCCGAAATGAGTAACACTGAACAGGCAAAATCCTTCAGCCACCTGAATTTTTCACAAGCTCCCCAAGTCATTACCCCATTACCCGGCCCCAAGGCCCTTGAACTGCTCCATCGGCAAAAAAACGTGGACTCCCAGGTCTTATCATACCCGCACATGATTCCTCTGGCCCCGGAGGCCGGCTTTGGTTCCACCCTCAAGGACGTCGACGGCAACTATTTCATAGACCTCAGCGGCGGAATCGGCGTCCTCAATATCGGCCATTCCAATCCCGAAGTGATGGAAGCCATAACCAAACAAGCTCAAAAAATAGTTCATGGCCTCGATTTTCCCGGAGAAGCGCGGGTCGCCCTGTCGGAAAAAATAGTGACCCTCGCGCCCGGGGAAATGAAAAACAAATGCAAGGTCTTCTTGTGTGGGCCAACCGGCTCGGATGCGGTGGAAGCCGCCGTCAAACTGGCTAAGTTCAATTCCAAAAAGACCGGCGTGATCTCTTTTGAAGGCGGCTGGCACGGGGTTTCCGGCACCGGCTTGGCCGCCACCGGCAAAAAGGGCGTCAAGGAACGCTTCCTGCCCGTCCTGCCTGAAGTCTACTCCGTCCCGTTCGCTTATTGTTATCGCTGCCGTTTCGGTTTGACCTACCCCGGCTGCGATCTGCAATGCGCCAAGTTTCTGGAACATATCATTCAAGACCCGGATTCCAACGTGCCCAATCCGGCTTGTGTGCTGATCGAACCCATCCAGGGGGAAGGCGGCATTGTCGTCCCGCCGGAAGGCTATCTCCAGGAAATTCGCCGAATTTGCTCCAAACATGGCCTGATCATGATCGTGGACGAGGTGCAAACCGGTTTCGGACGGACCGGAGCCATGTTCGCCAGCGAATTGTCCGGCATAACCCCGGATCTCATGCCGATTTCCAAGACCCTCGGCGGCGGTCTGCCACTGGCGGCCGTAGTGATTAAAAACGATTTGGATACTTGGGGGCCGGGCGCCCATGTCGGCACCTTTCGCGGCAATCTGCTTTCCTCTATTTCCGGCCTGACGACCATCAACATCATCGAGAGAGATTCCTTGGCCGCCCGATCGGCTCGGTTAGGGCAAGCCGCTCTGGACCGACTCAAGGGTCAGGCCGAGGAAAGCAAATACATCGGTGAGGTCCGAGGTCAGGGGCTTTTTATCGGCCTCGAGTTCGTCAAGGACAAAAAGACCAAGGAACCGGCCGCCGATATCCTCCAGGAAGCGGTCAAGCGTTGTTTCCAACGCGGGGTCATGCTCTGGAAATCCGGTCGCTGGAACAATGTCGGCCGCATCATGCCGGCCCTGGTCATAACCGAAAAGCATTTAGATCAGGCCATCGACATTTTAGGCGAGGTTCTTAAGGAGCTGGATAGAGACATCAAGGCCTGATAAAGGAAAAATACGGTCCGTTTCAATGCGCCCGGCTTTCATCAGCCGGGCCAAACCTCCAAGCCGGCGGCGGATGGACCAGACCGAGGGCGGTCTTGACCGATAACCGAAGATAGCTTTCCATCAACCCCGCATCCCATGGAGTTGGTCAAGTGGAATTGGTCAAGAAAAAAAGTCGGGCGACCATAAAGGACATTGCCGCGGCAATCAATCTGTCCTACGCCACGGTTTCCAGAGCCCTGAACGACCACCCCAAAATAAGCCAAAGCACCAAGGCTCTGGTCAATGAAACAGCGGAAAAGCTGGGATATTATCCCAATTTTTTCGCCAAGAGTCTGGCCAAAAAAAAATCCAACCTGATCGGTCTTCTAGTTTACGACTTCCAAAACACTTTCTACCCCGAACTGACCAAAGCCATTCAAGATTCGGCCGAGGAACTCGGCTACTGGGTGATCCAGGCCAATACCGACGATCAATTACGGAAAACCGAGTCTTTGGTCAACTCCATGATCAGCACCGGCGTGGAAGGGATTATCTTCGCTTCGGTCCGCCTGGACGACACCGTGGTGGAGCGCCTGATCGAACGACAGTTCCCCGTGGTCATGGCCAATAGACGCCTTGGACGGGAAGTCGGGGATTATGTGGTCATGGATAATCGGTACGGCGCTTTTCTGGCGGTCGATCACTTGATCGACTTCAACTATCGGCGGATCGCCATGATCAAGGGCCCGGACTATGTCTCCACCGGAATCGAAAGGTTTCAAGGCTATCTGGACGCCCTCGAAAAGAACGGCATCGCCAAGGACGACGGTTTGATAATAGACGGATTCTTTAACGAGGAAAGCGGATATCAAGCCACGCGGCGGCTGATGCGGCTGGAGAAACCTCCTGAAGCCATTTTTTGCGCGGATGATGAGATCGCCTTGGGCTCGTTGCGGGCTCTGGACGAAATGCATCTAGTGGTTCCAAACGACGTGGCCATGGTCGGTTTTGACGACAGCCATCTCTCTTCCCACCCAAGGCTACAATTGACCACCGTAAAGCAGGATGTGAAGAAGATCGGCCAATTAGTCACGGATTTGCTGATCCGGCGCATAGACGACCCGGTGAAAAGCAATGAACGGATCATTCTGCAGCCTAATCTGATCATAAGGCAAAGCAGCGGTTTTGCCATCAGGAACAGGAAGAAAGCAGAAAAAACGCGACCCAGGAAGACCTAGGCGGATAATGAAAATAGAGTTTTCTCCTCCATTTAAAGACGAGATGGGCGCGGATGAACTAAGTCTGCCCCTGAAAACCGCCGTCTCCCTCGCCCGGGTCATCGCCTTGATCGCTCAACACCGTGAATATTTTCAGAAGTATGTTGTCATCCATGATGATTCTCTACTCTCCGCAAACCTGATGTTCATTCGCAACGGGCGAGTCCTCCTTTTGTCCGATCTTGTGGAAGATAACGATGTCCTTGGAGTGTTTTTACCGGCTATAGGGGGTTAGCCCATGAAAAATACGCGGAAAGGGTATGCCAACCAATACCTGCGAGTGGATTTGACCGCTCAAAAAATCGAGTCTTGCGAACTGGAGACGGACCTGGTCGAAAGATTTCTTGGCGGCAGCGGAATAGCCGCCAAATTTTTGTATGATGAAACAACTCCGGATACTCATCCGCTTGGACCGGAAAATGTTTTGATTGCTTTTGCCGGACCGTTGACCGGTTCCGGGGCTCCGGCTTCTTCCCGACATCATGTCGTCGCCCGTTCTCCGCGCACTGGCATTTACGGTGAATCCAACGTCGGCGGGACCTGGGGCGTCCATTTGAAAAAGGCCGGGTATGATGGAATAGTGATCACCGGCCGGGCTGAAACCCCGGTCTATCTCTGGATTAATGAAAACAAGGCGGAAATTCGCCGAGCCGACCAAATTTGGGGGCAGGATGCCTTCGTATCCGCCGCCTGGATCAAGAAAGAAACTTCAGACCAGGCCACCGTGGCGGTTATCGGACAAGCGGGTGAACGTTTGGCGCCCATCGCCGGCATCCCCCATATCGGCCGGATATCCAGAATCGCGGCTAGAACCGGTCTGGGAGCCGTGATGGGTTCGAAAAACCTCAAAGCCATGGCTGTGCATGGGGAACTGAACCTGCCCCTGGCCGATCCGGAAGGATTCAAAAAAACCATCGGGGCCGCACTGGAATTCATCGGAAAAGCCACGGAAACCTTCGGTAAATTCGGCACTTCCGGCGGAGTGGACAACTACGAGAAGATCGGCAATTTTCCGCTTAAAAATTGGCGGGAGAGCCATTGGACGGGCGCGGCCAGGATTTCCGGCGCGGCCATGCATGAAACCATCCTGACGGGCCGCGGCGGCTGCTGGCGCTGTCCCATTGCCTGCGGCCGACATATCAAGATCAAAGACGGCCCGTATGCCGGCTTGGAAGGCGAGGGCCCGGAATACGAGACCATCGGCACGCTGGGTGGTGAATGCCTGGTCGATGACCTCAAGGCCATCTGCAAGGCCAACGAATTATGCAATCGTTACGGCTTGGACACTATTTCCACCGGGGCGACCATCGCCTTCGCCATGGAGGCCTATGAAAAAGGCCTGATCACTAAAAAGGATGCCGACGGGATCGAACTGAACTGGGGCAATGCCGAGGCCATGGTGGACATAATCCATAAAATGGGCCGGCGGGAAGGACTGGGAGAGCTGATGAGCCGAGGGTCCAAGGCCATGGCCGAAGCCCTGGGCCGGAACGCCATCGAGTTTGCCGTCCATGTCAAGGGTCTCGAACCATCGGCTCACGATCCGAGACGTTTCTTCAGCCAGGCCCTTTCCTATTGCACCGCCGCCCGGGGGGCCTGTCACAACGCCAGTTGGAGCCACGCCTATGAGATGGCCCTGACCATGCCCGAGATAGGCATCGACAAGCCCCAGGACGCGTACCAGACCGAAGGCAAGGCGGAATTCACCGCCAAGTTTCAGGATTTCAGCTGCGCCATGGACTGCGTGGTTCTCTGCCGCTTCAGCCAAGTGGGGCGGGCGGTCAAAATCACGGATACCACCGAGTGGCTGAACTTGGCCACCGGAATGGAACTGGATGTTCCCGGTTTGATGACCATCGGCCGGCGTGTCTTCAATCTGAAACGGTTATTCAACACCCGGCTGGGAGTCAGTCGCAAGGATGGCTTTCTGCCGCCCCGGCTTTTGACTTTGAACCGCAAAGCAGACGATCTCACCACCCAGTTGCCGCCGATCGGCAAATTGCTTGCTGACTATTGTCAATATCGAGGCTGGTCGGAGGAGGGTATTCCCACCGTGACAAGCATCCAGGAATTAGGTCTGGATGACCTTGATGGTTAAAACGTTTTATCCAAGACTGCCAAAAAAGGAGGAAGAAATGAAGGTAAAGAGTACGCTTAAACGAATGGGTCGGCTTTTGTTCATTCCGTTATTCGTCGTTCTGGTCCTCACCGGAATGCAAACGGAAGCCCGAGCGGTTGACGTGATCAAGATCGGCAACATCGAACCTTTTTCCGGACCTTCCGCCCCCATGGGACTTCTGGGCCGACAGGCCAGGGACATGGCGGTCGAGGAAATCAACAGCGCCGGGGGAATCAAGTCCATGGGCGGGGCCAAGATCGAAATGATCTACGTGGACAGCAAGAGCGACCCGACCGTCGGAGTGACCGAGGCGGAGAGACTGATTAACGTGGAAAAGGTCCACGCTCTGATGGGCTGCTGGAACAGCGCCGTCTCCTATCCCGTCACGCAAAGA
>JADFXS010000564.1 GCA_015233515.1 Deltaproteobacteria bacterium
TCCCGGTATTCGCCGCCGGTCTTCTGGCCAGCCGGGGGCATACCGACCTGGCCGGTTCGCTCCTCCCCTCCACTAGAATCAAAATGATCGCGGAAATGGATGTCAATGTCTTGAGCCTGAAGGGTGGAGGAGTTATCTGGAATAGGCCATATATATGCCAAATAACGAAACTTTATGTCTCCGACAACCAAATTAACGAAGGCTTTTGGCCGTCGAATCAAGATGGCCAGGAGTTGGCCCGGCAACGATGGACGTCCGTTGTCGACCTGACCTTCAAGACCATGGCTTTTGACCCGGATTTGGCCAGCCTGCCCCGTTTGGCTCAAACCGCCTGGTTGGACCGCCTTTTGGCTCGGGATCGTGTCGATCCGCGGGTCAAACGTCTTTGGGTGGAAAAAGTGACCGCGGACCTGACTCCACCCGCTAAAACCATTAAAAATTCCGGCGAGGAAACCGAGATATTGGACGAAGCCGGCACGGCAAACATCATAAACTTTCCGACCGGCCCGCCGAGTGTTTTCGAATCGGCCAATCAGGTCTTGCTGAAAGCCGCCGGACAACTAGCGGAAATTAAAATGACCAGACCGCTGACCCCGGAAGAAAAAACCTTGGAAAATACCCTGATCGCCAAGTTAGGGGTCTGGAGTCGGTTCCGAATCACTAATCGTATATTGCGACAGGCCATTCTATCCGACCACCGGTCGATATTTGAAAAAAAAGTCGCGGTCTCCATTCTCGCCGGCGATCTGGAAACCTTGGACAACGACGATTTTATCCGGCAACTTCTAGCTAAATATTCCAAGGATATAGAAGATAGGACTTCCCGGGATCTGGAAGCGGCCGTGGTCTTCCTGGCGGCCAAGGGCGAGAATGCTCCTACGACGAACCACATCCCTCGCTCGCTTATTGTTCAAGCTTTTTCCGGAGATGACCGTTGGGCGGCGCCGTTGATCGTCTCCGCGATAAAAGGCGGCGATTTCGGACCGGAAGTGCTCAGATTGGTGGGGGCCATGCGCCTGGAAGCGGTCCTGCCGGATTTACTCTCGGCCCTGGAAACCGCCACCGCCAAACCGGAAAAGCCCGGGCAAATAACGCCACCCAGGATTCCCCTCCTGCCGGCCACCACGCCCACCACCAAATTTGAGTCCGGACCCGATCCTGTCCTGATCGCCAGAACCCTGGCCAACTTTATGGACAATCCCCAGGTGACGGCCGCTCTTCGGAATATCATCAAGCGTCGTCCCATGGAAAACTTCATCAGCGAGGAATTGGCGGCCGAAGCCGTTCAAGGATTAGGCCGATGGACGGATCGCTCCGCGCCGGAAGTGCTGTATGATCAGTGGCTGGCTCAAACCAAACCGCCCGAATCTCCCCTGATCAGACAGGCGGCCCTGACGGCCTTGATTAATGTGGCCGGGCCGGATATTTGGGCCAAGGTTGAGACCAAAGCCCGAACCTGGCCCAATTTTCCTCCGGAAAAAGCAGGCGCATTAATTGAAGTCATGAATGCCTTCGGCCGGGTTCGGTACCAGCCGGCCGGCGCCTGGTTGGTGCAAATGGCCGGAAACCCGAATAATCATATAAGCCTCCGGCAGGCCGCCATTACCGCTTTGAGCCGCTTGGCCACCAGCCGGGAAAAGACCGCGCTTCAATCTCTGGCGAAGAATAAGGAACCCGCCCTGGCTCGAGAATCCGAAAAAGCTCTGGAAAAACTGGCCATGGAGATGGCTTTTTGGCAAGAACTGGACCGGAAATGATGGCCGACGACCACCGGGTCGCTACCGGGAATTGTTTACCGCTCGAAGGCCGGCTACCGGATTTGCGGGATTTTTCGGTTGAAGAGCTGGCGGCTTTCCTGGCGGCTTTAGGCGAAAAACCTTTTCGCGTCCGACAAATCGTCAAATGGTTATATCGAACCGGGTCCAACCGGAGCGAAGATATGACCGATCTGTCTCGCAACCTTCGCGAACGCTTGAACAACGTGGCCCGTATCAGCGCGGCGACTTGCCTGCGGACGGACCAGGCCGCGGATGGAACGGTCAAGTTCCTTTGGTCATTGGATGACGGCGCCAGGATTGAAAGCGTCCTCATCCCGGAACGGGAACACTACACCTTATGCCTATCCAGCCAAGTGGGCTGCGCCATGGGCTGCCGTTTCTGCCGGACCGCCGGACTGGGCTGGCGCCGGCATCTGACCCAGGCGGAAATAATCAATCAATTTCTCGGCGCCAAAGCCAGTCTGCCCCAGGGAAGTCAACTCACCAACCTGGTCTTCATGGGCATGGGCGAACCATTGGCCAACCTGGACCATGTGCTTCGCGCCTTACGGATTTTAACTGATCCGGGTCTGATTGGTTTGAGTCGTCGTCATTTGAGCGTTTCCACGGTCGGACTGGTCAATGAGCTGACCCGGTTGGCCGAGGCCGTGACCATAGGCTTGACGGTC
>JADFXS010000565.1 GCA_015233515.1 Deltaproteobacteria bacterium
GGCGGACCAGGCCGAGCAGTTCATGCGCTCCCGGCGGTCTATCCGGACCTATCAGGATAAACCCGTTCCCCGGAACATTCTGACCCGCCTGATCACCCTGGCAAGCTACGCCCCGTCCGGTCACAATGATCAACCGGTCCACTGGCTGGTCATGGAAGATCAACAGGAAGTCCAAAAACTGGCCGGCCTAGTAGTCGATTTCATGAAACAACTGGTTGAAGCCAACGAACCCATCGCCGTAAATTTCGGCATGGATCGAATAATCGCGGCCTGGGGCGAGGGTATGGATGCGATCTGCCGCCATGCGCCTCATCTGATTGTGGCTCACGCGCCCAAGGACAACCCTCTGGCTCCGTCATCGGGGACCATTGCCTTGACCTGGCTGGAACTGGCGGCCCATTCCTTGGGTTTAGGCGCTTGCTGGGCCGGGTTTGTCAATGCCGCCGCCACTTTCTACCCGCCGATGCTGAAAGCCTTGGCCCTGCCCTCCGGTCATCAGTGTTTAGGCGTCATGATGATCGGATATCCCAAATACAAATACCAACGACTGCCCTTGCGGAATGTCCCGCGGATTACCTGGCGGTAAAAAGTTCTCCCAGCTCCCAAGCTGGAGCTTGGGAGCTAGCTAAAAGAAACGGGTCGGGTACTCCTACAACAGAACCTTACCAGCGGGACAGGTCCACGGCCTGTCCCGCTCCATTTTTTAAAACTCCACTCCGTGCCTGGCCGACGCGCCGGAATAATATGGGTGCTTGATCTGGACGAATTCCGTGACATAATCCGCGACGGCCACGATTTCCGGCGGGGCCGCGCTGCCGGTCAACACCAGTTCCACTCGGCCCCGGCACCGGTCGATCAACTCCAGAACCTGCTCCAGCCGCAAAATCTTGAACAGCAGCGCATTGAGGATCTCATCGCAGATCAGAACCTGCTGATCGGTTTTTAAAGCGGCTTCCACCCGGGCCATGGTCGATTCCACGTGCTGGAAATGGACCGGCTCCGGCCCTTTTTCCAAAACAAAAGGAAACGGTCCGGGACAGTAATACTGGACCTGGGGCAGTTGCCGCAGAATGGCGGCTTCGGCCGAATCGCCGGATTTCATGAACTGGATGAAATGGACGTTCAGGCCGGCCCCGGCGGCGCGGATAGCCAGACCCACGGCCCGGCTGGTTTTCCCGACCCCGGTTCCAAAACAGACATGGATCATTCCCAGGCCTTGCTTTTGCCAGGGCATTTCATTCTTGGCGTAGTATTCCATTATCGCCTCGCTTGGCCGATGTTATTATCGCAACACTGCTAAAGCCCGGATTACCGACCAGAAGCTGTTAGCAATTTACCTTGGCCTATTGTAAACTGCGTCTATCATCACGGCCAGAAAAATGTCAAATGAGGTGAATATCATGGATGAACGGGTGAAAACCTGGATGCTCCCCGTTGAAAGTCTCAGATGGTCTTGCGAATTGGATGGCCTGGGGATCGAAACCACGGCCCAGATCCAAACCCTGAAAGAAAAAGTCCTGGCCCAGGAGCGGGCTGTATCCGCCTTTGAGTTCGGCATGGGCATGACCGGGAACGACTACAATATTTTCGTGGTCGGTGAGCCGCGGACCGGCATGAGTTATCTGACTCGTTCCTTTGTTCAGGATATCGCCAAAACTCAGCCATCCCCTCAGGATTGGATATATGTCCACAACTTCCAGGCCCCGGATCACCCCCAGGCCGTCAACCTGCCCAAAGGTCTGGCCCGGAGCGTGGCCAAGGACATGGATGAACTGGTGGAAGCCCTCATCAACCAAATCCCGGAAGCCTTTCAGAGCGATGAATACCGCCGGCGCCGGGAAGAGCCTATCCGGCAGTTTTCCATAAAACGCAATGAACTTCTAGCCCTGCTGGAAACCAAGGTCAACGCCGACGGGTTCATCCTGAACATGAGCCAGGAAGGAATGATGATCGCCCCGGCCAAGGACGGCCACGTCATCACCGAAGAAGACCTGCTGACCCTGACCGACGAACAGAAAGCCGAACTTCGCCAAAAAAGTGAAGGACCCCAAGAGGAAATGAACCAGACTGGCCAAAAAATCCGTAAATTCGAAAACGAACTCCGGGAAAAGCACAAGGAACTGGACCGGCGAGTGGCTCTGCATGCCGTGGGATATTTGATCGACGAACTCCAGGAAAAATACGCCGGACTGCGGCCGGTGCTGAATTATCTGCACGACGTCAAGAACGATGTCATAAAAAATCTGGCGGATTTCAAGCAAAAAGAACAACAGCCCGCCACCTTCCCCCTGCCCAAGGTCGAAACGGATTTCAGCCGTTACAAGGTCAATGTTCTGATCGACAACTCCGAAGTCAATGGGGCGCCGGTGATCTATGAAATCAATCCCACTTACACCAATTTATTCGGAGCCATCGAACGGCGGGCCAGCTTCGGGACCCTGTT
>JADFXS010000566.1:0-588 GCA_015233515.1 Deltaproteobacteria bacterium
GCGGTCCGAGGTCGGAAGGTTAGTTGGCCATCCCGGGGGTGATAAAATTTTTTGGTTTTATTTCAAATGGTTGTCATCGACTGGCTTCCTGATTTCTACTTGGCATACCGGTTGCTCTATAGCAGGTTGCAAGGAGGATCATGAAATGATCAAAAAAACTCTCATTACCCTGACTATTGTAGCCACATTCCTGGTGACGGTGGGCGTGGCCCAGGCCCAGACAAACGGTTTCGGCAACGGCATGGACGCCAGACCCGTCTCCGCACATAACGAGAGACCCTCCGGCCCGGGGAGCAGGTTTCATTCCGAGCGTTCGCATCGGTATGAACGTCCAGAGCACACGAGGTGGCATGGGCGGTCCGGGCATGATGATGGTCACCATGGATTTCGGCCGATGATCCGATTTCCGCATCCTCATAGATGATCAGGTTTTCTCCATCTCCCCAGGGCGGCCAAGTCCGCCCCGGGGGGCTCCTAAACAAGACCGGCCTTCTCAGCGGGCAAATTTAATAATATCGATAGTCAAAATCGGAAAACGAGCCTTACCGCCAGGATTGGGCCGTCGCAGTACAAAGCCGTTTAATAATC
>JADFXS010000566.1:619-1351 GCA_015233515.1 Deltaproteobacteria bacterium
TACTATCTGTTTCAAAGTTAAATTCATGGCCTGGATGACTTCGGGCCGGAAAAAAATCTGGAGGTCGAGTATGAATACTCGCTCGCGATCATTGTTGGTTTTATTGGCTGTAGTTGTTTTGGTCACCGCCGGCGTGGTCTGGGCCGCGGAACAAAAGAAGGCCGAGGAAGTGACCACTCACACCGGGACCGGGCATAATCCGGCCGCGGCCCCAGCCGACAAGGCCCAGGCTGGAGTTCAAGCCGGAGGTATGAGCCACGAGATGGGCAAGATGGACCAAATGGGCATGATGAACCAGATGGGTATGATGAAGATGCATGGGCTGCCGCCGGAAAAAGCCGAGGCTATCAAAAAAATCGTCGATGGTTACCAGGACAAGTTCTTCGCTATCCGCCAGGATATATACGCCAAGGAAATGGAGATCGAGGCGGTCATGGCTCAAGCCCAGCCCGATATGGCCAAAGCCAAAACCCTGGCCAAGGAACGGGCCGGACTTGAGGAGACCAAGATTAACTTGCACAACGAGATGCGGGCTCAGATCATCAAGGAGACGGGGATACGCCTGCCGGTGACCCCCAGGCATATGGGACATATGATGATGGGTCCCAAGGCCCACTCGGGCGGGGGTGGCTGCAAGATGATGAAGATGATGGAATCAGCACCGGGAGAGTAATACCTGAATCCACCATCAAATCGCGGGGATCGGAAGAGCACGCGTCTGTATTCCAGTCT
>JADFXS010000566.1:1361-2380 GCA_015233515.1 Deltaproteobacteria bacterium
TCGTTATTTGCCTTTCATATCCAGCAGGGAATCGATAACCGTCGGGTCGGCCAGGGTGCTGGTATCGCCCAACTGGGTTAAGTCATTGGCGGCCATTTTCCGGAGAATACGGCGCATGATCTTACCGGACCGGGTTTTAGGCAATCCCGGCGCCCAGTGGATGACATCAGGGCTGGCAATGGGACCGATTTGAACTCGAACATGCTGAATCAACTCTTTTTTCAGGGCATCAGTGTAGTCATGACCGATTTTTAAAGTCACATAGGCATAAATACCTTGTCCTTTGATTTCACGGGGGAAGCCCACCACCGCGGCTTCGGCCACGGAGGGGTGATGGACCAGGGCGCTTTCCACTTCAGCGGTGCCCATGCGGTGACCACTGACATTAATGACATCGTCCACCCGGCCGGTGATCCAGTAGTAACCGTCTTCGTCGCGTTTGGCGCCATCTCCGGTGAAGTAGAAGCCGTCAAAATCGGAAAAGTACACTTGTTCAAAACGATCGTGGGAACCATAAGTGGTGCGAAGTTGCGCCGGCCAAGGCGCTTTGATGACTAAACGGCCGGTAACCCCGTTGCCGAGCAATTCCTGGCCTTCGTCATCCACGATCCCCGGTTGGACTCCAAAAAACGGCAGGGTGGCCGAACCCGGCTTGGTGGGTATGGCGCCGGGTAGGGGAGTAATCAAGATACCGCCGGTTTCGGTTTGCCACCAGGTATCTACAATGGGGCAACGACTTTCGCCGACGACTTCGTTGTACCAACGCCAGGCTTCGGGGTTGATGGGTTCACCCACCGTGCCTAGAAGCCGCAAGCTCTTACGGCTGTGCTTGTTCACGAAATCATCGCCCATCCTCATGATGGCCCGGATGGCCGTGGGGGCGGTGTAGAAAATGTTTACACCCCATTTATCCACGATTTCCCAGAATCGCCCCGCGTCCGGATACGTCGGCACGCCTTCGAACATCAGGCTTTGAGCACAGTTCAGAAGCGGTCCGTACAGGATATAGCTATGTCCGG
>JADFXS010000567.1:0-468 GCA_015233515.1 Deltaproteobacteria bacterium
TATGGCCGTCGTTATCTACGCAATGCGACGGTAACGACCATTGCTCCAACCGGAACCTTGTCTATCATTGCCGGATGTTCATCCGGAATCGAACCTTTGTTTGCCGTGGCCTACCGGCGTCGTCTTCTGGATGATCAGGAACTGGTCGAAATACATCCCGCTTTCCGGCGGGTGGCTAAAGCTTTAGGCTTTTGGAACGATGATCTGGCCCGACGTCTTGTTGAATCCGGGTCGATTCGAGACCTGGAGGATATCCCCGCCCCGGTCAGGAGCCTATTTGTTACCGCCTATGATCTCGATCCCCTCTGGCACCTTCAGATTCAATCCGCATTTCAGGAATATACGGATAATGCGGTTTCCAAGACCGTTAATCTTCCTCGAACGGCGACATTGGAGACGGTCAGAGAAATATTTCTGAAAGCGGATGAACTTTGCCTGAACGGGGTTAACGTTTATCGGGACGGGAGT
>JADFXS010000567.1:560-2440 GCA_015233515.1 Deltaproteobacteria bacterium
GCCCGGACTGCGGTCGCTTACTTTCGTCCGCTAAACGATGCCAACCTTGTTCAAACTGCGGTTATGCCGACTGTCGATGACCCGTTGGCCGATGAAGCGTTCGATTATTACACCATGATTAACGGTCATGGGCCAGGCAGAGAGAGCCGCATCCACCTAAATCCACCATAAAATCGCGGATAGGGCGCGTAAATCCTCAGCGGAACGCGAAGTTAGACCGATTTTTATCCGCCTGTGGAGGGTTGGCCCGCAGGCGTATTCACCATACATCGAGGAGCCGCCGGGCGGCGCCCGGAGCCATCGACGAAATGCTCGTCAGCGCTGTATTGAACAGCCACCCGAGTTCGATGAAGGCGGATATTTGTATACAACCCCTTATGGTTCCAAGGAAGTCAAACCCTGCTGGATGGCATACTTGGTCAGTTCGGGCAAGGTGAACATGTTGAGTTTGGCCATGATATTGCGACGGTGGGTCTGAACGGTCTTGGTGCGCAAATGCAGCTTGGCGGCTACATCGTGGGCTTTTTTCCCTTCGGCGATGAGCTGCAAGACCTCTCTTTCCCGTGGGGTAAGTTTAAAAGGTCCGGTGGTCATCGAGGTCTCGGGTGCGGCCACCCGTTCCACCACGATAGACGCGACCGCCGGGCTGATATATGCGCGTCCGGCCCGAACCGTGGCAATCGCTTCGGCCAGTTCCCGAAAGGCGCTGTTCTTGAGCAGGTAGGCCACCGCTCCGGCCTGGAGCATGTCCAGCACGAATCTTTTGGTGGAGTGCATGGACAGGGCGATCACCTTGGTTCCAGCGGCATTGGCCACAATCTGCCGGGTGGCTTCGATACCGTTGAGTTCCGGCGTGGCCACATCCATAATCACTAAGTCCGGGCCGAGTTCATGGCAGAGGCGAACTGCATCTCGGCCGTTGTCGGCTTCGCCGACGACCGTGATTCCGGGCATGGCGCCCAAGAGCGATTTGAGCCCCTCACGTAGCATGCTATGGTCGTCGGCCAGAACAATGCGGCAATTTGTCATGTAGTCTCCTGAAAGAACGCGTTACGGCAGAGCGATTGTCAACATGAGCAGGTGGCAGCCCGGTCTATAGCCTTACGCGGGTAATGGGTGAGACACTGTGTTTCTAAAATTCAGGAACCCAAGGACATGATCCCTGACCATCAAAAGTCCGATGCTGAAAATAATATCACTAATCTTTAAAATGACAACCGGCTACGGAAAAATTAACGAGCCGACCCAATTAAAAAGCAATATCAATATCCTAATCAACCGGTTAAAACCTGGACGCACCGCCAAACCGAGTCAAGAGCATTTGGCCTGTAATTTTTTTTATGCTTTCATCCGGACAAGTGAATGCTCCGTAACTTGTTTCGGGGGTTAGCGAGAAAAAATAAGTAATTTCCTTCCTTTCTTATAGAAATTTCCCCGTGGCTCGATACGGGAAGGTACAATTTACATGAGCAGGTTGATCATTATTGAGGCAACACGGAGTTTAATATTGTTTACAAACAACTGCGTAAAGATTCCCAACGGAGAGTAAAATTTGATTTTGCTTCAGGAAGAAAAATAATATCATTAATTAACTTAACGACACGGATTATTTTTGCTATTTCAAGAGGCTGATCGGTTGGGACGTTTTAAGGTCATAAAAGTTTTAAACGGCATCGTGGATTTGATCTGCCCTCACCGGTGCCATCTATGCGGAACGTTCCTTCATTCAAACACACTCACGGAAGAGAGCGATTTTTGTCCTGCTTGTGTATCCGGAATGGAACCGTTGCCCCCGGCTCACTGCGCGGTCTGCAGCCAGCCTTGTTTCACTTCGTTGTGGTCCGTTCATACCTGTGTCCGATGCCTGACCAATCCTCCGG
>JADFXS010000568.1 GCA_015233515.1 Deltaproteobacteria bacterium
GGGCCGATTCATAGCCCAAGATCCGAGCCAGAGCGGGATTGGCGTCAATAATTTTTCCCTCTCCCGCTATAGAGTTGTGGAATATCCCGATCGGGGCGTTTTCATAGATGCGGCGATATTTCTCTTCACTTTGACGCAAGGCCCTTTCCGCCTGCCGACGGGAAGTGATGTCCCGGCACAGGCTGACAATCTTGCTCCCTCCGGCCATCTCCATCATCGTGGCATTGATTTCTAAAGGGACGATCCGTCCATCGCTTTGCACATAATCGACCTCCAGGTTTCTGACGGACTTCCTCTCGATGCACTTTCCGACCTCGCGGGCATTACGCTCCCGGTCATATTCCGCGGTCCATTCCACCACGCTCTTACCCAATATCTGATCAAGACTATCATGCCCGGTCAGTTCGACATAGACTGAGTTCGCCTCCAGGACTTTTCCCTCCAGGTCAAGAATTACATATCCGGTATCCGTCGTTTCAATTAAAGCCCGATACTTTTTCTCGCTCTCTTGAAGCTCTTGCTCGGCCTGGATCTGCCTGGTTATGTCCTCGACCGTGGCGATCATCCCGTCCGATTCACCCGTTTGATCGAAGAGCGGGGAACAGTTGACGGAGATCAGCATTCGCCGGCTGTCTTTGCCATCCATGGCCAGGCGCATGTCGAATATCGACCGGCCGGTCCGCAAAACCCGGCAACACGGAAGCTCTTCATCGGGTACGGGATGACCGGCATAGTCGGTAATGCCCCAGGTGGCGGTGTCAAAGACTCGTTGGGTGAGTTCCTCTTTGGTCAGGCCAAAGACCTGCTCAGCCCGATTATTGGCAGAGACTATATTTCCTTGACGGTTAACCACCAGAATGCCCACCGGACTGGTCTCGGTAATCCGGCTTATGAGATCCTTCTCGCTACGCAATTCCTCCGCGGCCTGCCTGGTTTCGACACCGTGGCGGACCGAAGTAAGCAAGTAGGCGCCCAGCAGGATCGACAACAATAATCCGGTGGGCAGAACGTTCCAGGCCTGGAACCTGTGCCGGGCCGCTAAGTGGGCCGAAGGCAGCCAGGTCTGGACCGACCAGGGACGGTCAGCCAAATTGAACGATGTGGTCCAGTGGAGACCACGCCGGTTGCGTCCATCGATTCCCGAAGAGGCGTAAAGGAGGTCCCGCTTTGCTGAGGTTGTTTCAGCGTCATGAAGTGATATTTCTATCCCCTCCCGGTTCAGCCCGTGCAAGGCCGACCCGACCGTTTCGGCCACCCGAATGATTCCGACGGCAAACCCGGCCAGGTTCGCCCGCCGTTCTTCGACAGTCCCATGTGGCTTGCCACGACGGTAGATCGGCCGGTTGATCAAGACGCTTGGCTGATTGTCGGTCTGCTGCACCAACTTAATCGGTAGGGTGGCGACCATTTTCCCCGTATCGCGCGCTTTCTCCAACGCGGCCGAGCGGTTGGGGTCGGAAGCGACATCCAACCCCAGCGCTTTCTCGTTCCTCGCATAAGGCTCGATATAATAAACCACGACGTATTGCCGGCGACGACCGGCCGTTACCAACTTGTTTTGAGCATTCAGTTCAGTGAATTTGAAATTCCAAAAACCATCACGTTGGGCCGCCGACTCATAGGCCGCCCGCTCCGCATCAGAGACCAACGGATCCCACGAAAACGTCTGAATCGAGTGATCAACAGTCGAATCCGCCAAAAACACCCTGAACTCATCACGTGTTACATTGCCGGCGGCGGAGAAAAGTCGGCCAATGCTTTCGAGTTCATCCAGGCTATGCTGGAAGCTTCGTATTACCGCGGTAACCAGGTTTGCCGCATCATGCTCAAATTTGGTTTGAATCCGTGCCTGTTCAGATTTTTCCACGAAGGTGAACATGGTGCCGGACACCAGAATCCCCACACCGAGCGAGATTAACACGGAAACAAAACCTCTTAAGGTCCAGACATATCGGCCGGAAGTGACCAATAATCCCAAGCCGAGCAAAATAAAAGAAATCGCGGTGGGCACGGCCACCGGAATGATCCCTCCGCCCGACAGCAACGGCGTCTGGTACCAGTAGCCAAGGATTACCAGCAAGCCCCCGGCCACAACGCCGATGGCCAGGCTGGCGGCCACGTCCTGGGCGATCGGCACTCTGTCGGCCGGAACGAGCACGAACAAAAGGGACAGGCTCCCGAGCATAAAGATCAAAGCGGTGATGGGCGACATCCGGCCGACCGGAACCGTTCCAAAGGTCTCCGGGGCATAAACCAGCCATCGTTCCAGGCCCAGATCAAAGCCGGTAACAAATTGGGTCAGGATCAACATACTCCAGACTAAGATAAAAATAGCCGCGGGCAGCACAAGCGATGAACCAATCCGACGAGACGGCCCCAGTGAATGGGCGAACAAGGCGCAACTGAATATCAAGAAGGCCAGGGCCGTGCTCGGCGCCA
>JADFXS010000569.1:0-506 GCA_015233515.1 Deltaproteobacteria bacterium
GTTAATGGCCGCAGTTACTCAACCTGGGCTTTTTCAGATAACGGCAGATATAATCTTCCAAGTCGCCGGACCGGATCGGTTTTGGAATAAAAGCGGTGGCTCCCACATCCAAGACTTCCGCGATCTCCCTGGGTCCGACCACTCCGGAGGAGATAATGATCGGCAAGCCGGCCATTTGCTCGTTAGCTTTTATTTTTTTAATCAAGGTCAAGCCATCCATTTCAGGCATGGCCACGTCGGTAATTACCAAATCGATCTGTTCGTTATCCTCGAGGATATGGTAAGCCCGAAGTCCGTCGCGGGCTTTAATGACATTGAATCCCATTAATTCGACTTTTTGAGCGATGATATCCCGGACGAGATCATCATCCTCAACGACTAGAATCGTGTTCACTGAGCCCTCCACATTATTCAACACTGTGATAATATTCTAATTTTTCAGGCTGGTCAGGCCAGATAATCCATAACGTCCGAAGCTATCTTTTCCAACTGAACCAGGCCTTCAG
>JADFXS010000569.1:521-2438 GCA_015233515.1 Deltaproteobacteria bacterium
CCGCAGATAAGCTTCCTTGGGCATTCCGAAAACAACCGACGTGGCTTCATCTTGAGCCAGAGTTCTAGCTCCGGCTTTACGCATGGCCACCATCCCGTCGGCGCCGTCCCGGCCCATGCCGGTTAACATGACTCCAACCGCGTTTCGCCCGACATATTCGGCAACCGACAGCATCAAGACTTCAACGGAAGGGCAATGCCCTTGGACGAGTTCCCCGGCAGCCACACTGACTTTATATATACCACCTGAACGCAAAACGCGCATGTGCCGGCCACCGGGAGCTACCAGTATCAAGCCCGGACGAATCCGGTCGCCATCCTCGGCTTCCTTGGCCTCCATGGCGCACAGGGAGTTCATACGTTCGGCAAACATTCGCGTAAAACCTGGGGGCATATGTTGAACGATGACCACTCCAGGCGTGGTTGCCGGAAAACGGGTAACCACTTCGCGAATGGCCTCAGTTCCACCGGTGGAAGCGCCGATAGTGATAACTTTGTCCGTGGATTCCGCCAAGGCCCGCTGGATGACCGGCGGTCGTTTCTCCACGTGACTACGATGTTTCCAGGCCGCGACATTTGCCGTGGACGCGATCTTAATCTTGGTCCGCAATTCAATCATCATGGATTGGAGGCCTCTGGCCACGTCCGCCTTGGGTTTGGTTACAAAATCGACCGCTCCGGCCTCGAGGGCATCCAGAGTCACCTGCTTACCTTTTTCCGTGAGCGCGCTGACCATGACCACGGGCAGAGGAAATTGAGGCATAAGGCGGCGCAGGAATTCCACGCCATCCATGCGGGGCATTTCCACGTCCAGCGTCAAAACATCCGGTCTTAATTGAACAATTTTATCTCGAGCCATAAAAGGATCATTGGCGGTGCCTACGATTTCCAAGCCGGTATCCTGGGCTAGGCCTCGAGCCAGAATATCTCGGACCAGGGCTGAATCATCCACGATCAGCACTTTGATTTTTTTGGACATCAGGCGTCTCGCTTTCGATAAACCGCCGGCAGAACATAATCATAGGGACACGATTCCCGACGAAGCGATTCAGAATGTCCGATGAAAAGATATCCGCCCGGTTCAGTATTCTCAAAAAAACGACGGACGAGATCTTCTCTGGTCTGTTGATCGAAGTAAATCATTACATTACGGCAGAAGATGACATGAAACGCCCGTTTAAAAGGAAAAGGTTTGGTCATCAGATTCAAACGGCGGAAGGTTACTTCCTTTTTCACAAAATCCTTGACCATGTAGTTTTTATCCGGCAACTTTTGAAAATATTTTTGTTTGAAATGCTCCGGGACCAGGGTCAGCCGATCATCGGAATAAACGGCGCTCTTGGCTGGAGCCAAGGCTTGGCCGGAAATGTCCGTGGCCAATAATCCGGCGTCCCAGCTCGAGTATTGTAATCCTAAAAACTCCATCAAGTAGACTACCAAGGAATAAGGTTCTTCGCCCGAGGAGCAACCCGCGCTCCATATCCTCAAATCGCGAGTCCCTTTTTTTTCCAATCGGCTAAGGATTTCGGGCAAGGCGGTTTTGACCAGAAAGTCGAAATGCTCCTTCTCCCTGAAGAAAAACGTGTGATTAGTAGACAATCGATCCACCAGCTGGCCCAGGCCCTGAGTAGCGCCGGTAGAAACGATGTAATCAATATATTCCTTAAAACTGGTCATTCCCATGGACCGCAAGTGCATGTGCAAACGACTGACCACCAAAGCTCGCTTCTGGTCGTTCAGATGAATACCGAAGTGCTGGTACATCAGGCGGCAGATGGCCTCCAGGTCCTGATCACTGATGTTCATGGGGCTGGCGCTGGCCCTGACCATTTCATCAATGGTCAAGTTATCTTTGATAGGCCCGGCATTCATGTCCGCCCCCGTATCGCCGTCGGCGCCGTGAATAAAAGGATTAACC
>JADFXS010000570.1 GCA_015233515.1 Deltaproteobacteria bacterium
GCCTGACCGGTGACGATGTCTCCGCCGGCCCAGACGCGCTGTTTCTTGGTTTTCCATGAATCCGGATCAGCGAGGATGTAACCCCATTTATTGGTCTCCAGGCCTGGAGTGGTGCTGGTGATCAAGGGATTGGCCCCGGCGCCCACGGCGATGACCACCAGATCCGTCTCCAGGGTAAAATTGGAATCAGGAATCGGGACAGGTCGGCGGCGGCCGGAAGCATCCGGTTCGCCCAGTTCCATGCGCTGGCATTCCATGCTGGTGACCCGGCCTTTGGCATCCCCGGAAAAACGGAGCGGAGCGGTCAACAGATGCATCTCCACGCCTTCTTCCTCGGCGTGATGAATCTCTTCCGCTCGAGCCGGCATCTCATCCCGGGAACGGCGGTACACGATACGGACCGTGTCCGCGCCCAGGCGAATCGCCGTGCGGGCCGCGTCCATGGCCACGTTGCCTGCTCCCAGGACCACGACGTTCCGGCCCTTGACAATGGGCGTGTCGTATTCCGGGAAGAGGTAGGCCTTCATCAGGTTGGAACGAGTCAAGTATTCGTTGGCGGAATAAATGCCGATCAGGTTCTCGCCCGGAACATTCAGGAAGCTGGGCAGCCCGGCGCCCACGGCGATAAACAGAGCGTCATATTCAGCCAAAAGCTCATCGACGGTCACGGAACGGCCCACCACTGAATTGAGTTCGAACTTGACCCCCAGCATGGCCAGATAATCCACTTCGGCCTGGACAATGGCTTTGGGTAGACGAAATTCGGGGATACCATAAACCAGGACCCCGCCGGCCTTGTGGAAAGCTTCAAACACGGTCACGTCATGGCCAAGCAAGATGAGGTCGCCGGCAACGGTCAAACTGGCTGGGCCGGAACCGACCAGAGCCACTTTCTTTCCGGTTTTGGCGGGAATATTCGGTAGAGAAACCTGGCCTTGGGCTCGATCCCAGTCCGCGGCAAAACGTTCCAACCGGCCCACGGCCACGGGTTGTTCCTTTTTGCCCAGAATGCATCTCTCCTCACACTGAACTTCCTGGGGGCAAACTCGGCCGCAAACCGCCGGTAACGCCGTTTTTTCCTTCAATTTTAAAATTGCGCCCTTAAAATCGCCATTTTTTATAAAACTAATAAAACCGGGAATATCGATTTCCACCGGACAACCGCCCACGCAAGCCGGGTTCTTGCACTGCAGACAGCGATTGGCTTCCAACTGGGCGACTTCCGTGGAATATCCGACCGGAACTTCATTAAAATTGCGACGGCGCACCTCGGCCGGTTGTTCCGGCATGGGTTGACGCGGAATTTTTTCTTTTTTTTCAGCCATTGTTCTCCCTCAATTACCGCAAACCGATATTACATTGGTGCTGAAAGTGTTCCATGGATTCTTTTTCCTCGTCCGTATAGGCGCCGAGGCGCTTGCCGAATTCATCCCAGTCCACTTGGTGGGCGTCGAATTCCGGGCCATGGACGCAGGTGAATTTATTTTTGCCGTTGATAGCCACCCGGCAACCGCCGCACATACCTGTTCCGTCGATCATGATGGAGTTCAGGCTGACCAGGGTTTTTACGCCATAGCCCAAGGTCATTTTGGAAACGAATTTCATCATGGGCATGGGTCCGGCCGCGACCACTTCGGCCACTTTTTCCGGTCCCTCCAAATATTGTTTCAGAACATCGGTGACAAAACCATGATGTCCGTATGATCCGTCATCAGTGCAAACCTTTAGCTCATCGCAGGCGACGCGCATCTTGTCTTCCAAGATCAAAAGGTCCTTGGTCCGGGAGCCGATGATGCCTATCACTTTATTGCCGGCCAATTTAAAACCGCGAGCAATGGGGTGAACCACGGCTGTTCCCGTCCCGCCGCCCACGATAATAACCAAACCATCCACTTTTTCGATATGGGTGGGTTGACCTAACGGACCAGCCACATCCAGAAAACCGTCGCCGACCTTGAAGGTCTTAAAAAGCGCGGTGGATTTGCCCACTATTTGGTAATAAATAGTGATGGTTCCGGCTTCCGGATCGGTGTCGGCCATGGTCAGGGGAATGCGTTCCCCGGTTTCATTCGCCCGGATAATGACAAACTGGCCGGGTTTAGCCTTGGCCGCTATCTTGGGGGCCCTGATGACATTCATCACCACCGTCCCCTGGGCTAGTTCCTGTCTTTCCAAAATCTCATGCATGATTGCCTCCAACTTGAGACCAATAATTGTCCATGCCTTTGTAAGGCATTCGACATACATCAAAAACTATTTGGCCGGAGTAATAGTCAGTCCGCCCGCAGCGGTTTTTTGGGCCGGAACACTGTCTCCGGTGTTGTATTTATCCCAAAGATTGAGGTCCACCTTAACCTCATATTCTTTTTTATCCTTGTCCGTGACCAGAAATGTGTACTGCTCCGTTTTCTTTCCTTCCCGCCAATTCGGATCGGC
>JADFXS010000571.1:0-1913 GCA_015233515.1 Deltaproteobacteria bacterium
TTGGTAAACTTGGGTTAAGGAAGCCGAAACTGCCTTCGGCCGGGTCATTGAAAATTTTCGCGATCGTCTGGCCTTGCGAATCGAAGAAGCCCTGGGCATAAAAATTTCTAAAATGGCTCATGAGATCAAGGTGGCCGCGCCGTCCGCCCCGGACATGTCCTTCAGCCGCGCCTTTGATTCCCATCTTGACAATCTCTGGTTTGTCATCCCGGTCGGAATTTTTAAGCCCTTGGTTCATCGACATTTTTTAAAAAGCGTTCCGTGGGAAACGGTTAAAAACCTCTCCCGACTGGCGGTCCAATGGAGCGAACTGATCAATAAGGCGATTAAAGACGCCGAAAAGCAAGCCCGGGAGTATGTGCGCAATCAGATATTGACGGTCGACAATTTGCTCGCGCAAAAAAACAGCCAAGCGGATTCCATCGCCTTGGCGTTGAAGACCCTGGAATGATTACGGCCCCCGGACTGTCCAAGAGCCTAGTTACCACAGATTGATCCCGGGGCCCCAAAATCCAGCTTAAGAGATTTTGCTAATCAGACTCGTCTCCGGTTAAACCAGAATTTTAATCGTCACTTTTTTGGAGAAAAGCCCCACTTGAACGTTATTCCCGGTTACAGATTACGAAAAATAAAATATTGATCCAGAGCAAAGATTTATCATTATTAAGGCTCCCCTCGGCAAGCCTCGGGGAGTCTTCATCATGTAAGGCAAGTGCGCATTTTAATTTTTACTCGCTAACCCGCAACCAGTTGCGGGTAATGCGCTCGCGGGCATGTTCAGTCAACAATCATACAATAGTCCTAAAGACAATTTATTTACCAACTCCCAAATCATTCCGGGCGAAGTGAATACTCTTGACTACCGCTTCGTATTCGCGCCGGCGGGCCTCCAGAATATCATCCGTACGAGGATCGAATTCCACCTCGAGATTGAGACGTTTCATCCAAGGGTTGGCCTTGATGATTTCATAAGCCTTCTTCATCGGCACATCGCCCTCTCCGCAAGCCACCCCGGTGATGCGGCAGCCATAGGGTTCGAATTCGATACGATGGTCCGAGAAATGGTTAGTGAAGGCCAGCGGCGCCAGCTTGCGAATCGCGAATAAGGGGTCCTCGCCAACCATCAAGGAATTGTTGGTGTCCACGCAAGCGCCCACGAAGGGGTGATTTACTTTATTAATGACCCAGATTACTTCATCGGCAAAGGCTTCGGTATGGTTTTCCAGGCACAGGCGCACACCGGCCCGGGCCGCCTTTGGCGCGGCGGCCGATACTTTATTGGCCACCTCCTCCAACTGCTCGATCACTCGAGGGTGAAACATGCTTCCGCAAACCGGCTTCGGGCGATGGATATCCATGCTTATTTTACCGATATCCGAGCCGATCCGGGAGGCGATGTCAATGCCTTCCTCGATGGTGTTGGTCAGACGTGGGTCATAATCGGCGGAGTTGAGAGAAAAATTATATTCCAGATACAGGCCGTATTCTTCGGCCGCTTTTTTCACCGCGCTTAAATGAGCGTCATCTGTCCGGCCCAAATCGGTCGCGGTAAGATGCAGGCCGTCGAGGCCGAGTTTTTTAGCTTCAGCCATAAGTCCGAAAATATCCCAGACCTGCGGCCATTCCATCTTGTAACCGCCCCAATTTTGCCCCATGCCGTGCAGGTGAAAACTGTAGGTATGTAGTCCCAATAACATAGACGCCTCCTTGCTAGTAAAAAGAAAACCAACACCGACCTTGTCGGCGGCCTTTTATGAAGCGGCAAGGCCACGGGCAATGCCCTTGGCCATGTCGTATACCGGAATTTGCATCCGTATTCCGCCGCGGCGCGGCGCGGCCGTCTGCAAGATTCGTTTCCCGCTTTTCGGCCTCGATGTATCCAGCGATACACCCGCGGCCGGAAAGCGGTTCAA
>JADFXS010000571.1:1975-2434 GCA_015233515.1 Deltaproteobacteria bacterium
TGGCGGACGGACTCAAGCTCCGGCAACATGTTTTGTTGTGGTTGTTAAATGAGCCCGAAGCGAATCAGGTGGTTCGAATCTTGGCCATATACATTTCCAGGGCTTTGCCGGTGGACTCGGGCAGCTGAGGTTCCTGGTAATTTTTCAGTATTTTTTTCCATTTCGCGTTGGCGATTTGCTCCATGGAAAGACTGCCTTTTTTAGCCCAACTCGCGAAGTTGTCCCTTCCTTCCATGAGCGGTGAGTAAAATTCCTTCCTGAAGTTTTGGAATGTATGCAAATGAGTCAGAAATTCACCTCCAGGGCCGACCTGCTTGATCACCTCGTAAGCCAACTTTTCATCGGTAACCTGTTCACCCTGCTTTATCCGCTTGCACATGCCGCAGATTTCGTCATCGATAACGAACTTCTCGTATGAGGCGACCATATAGCTTTCCAGGATGCCGGCCGAGTGGAGGA
>JADFXS010000572.1:0-379 GCA_015233515.1 Deltaproteobacteria bacterium
CCATGGGGGTCGCCGAAGCCATCGCTTCCGCTGAAAAGGTGGCGGCCGACGTGACGGCCGTAATGAAAAAAATATGAGCAGTCATCCCCAAATCATTCCCGTGGAGGTCTGGCCGCGTGTCCTGGTCATGGGCGCGGCTTCGCCCGCCAAGACGCTGGTCGGCCGTCTCGCGGCCTTGAACATCGAGGTCGTCTGGGCCGGCCCGCCGGAAGCCGCCTTATATACCTATGATCCGACCATGACCCCGGCTCTGGACCTTTTGAGGTTTGCCGGGGTGGCCGGCCGTTTTAACGCGACCATCGCCACTCCGGACGGACCGGCCGATATCCAGGCCGGCGCGGTGGTTTGGTGCGGCTCGGAGTGTCGAACCTCTCTTTTT
>JADFXS010000572.1:521-1880 GCA_015233515.1 Deltaproteobacteria bacterium
AGGCCTCAACCGTGGGCGTCATGCGGCGCATGCTGACTTTAGCCGGAGATTTGGCTGAACAAACCAAAGCGGCGGTGTATTTTTTGGCGCCCCACGTCAAGGTGGCCGCCGCCGGGCTGGAATATCTTTATGGTCAAGTCAGGGAACGCGGTGTGGTTTTCCTGCGCACGCCGGATAACGGCCCGGACATCAGTATTATTGACGGACAAATCGGGTTTCGCATCCATGACCCGGTGGCCAGGGCTGAATTAAGTCTTGTTCCCGACCTGGTTATTTCCGAGGAGCCCTTGCTGCCGGGTCCGGAACTGGCCGCCTGGGCCGAGATCATGGGGCTGCCGTTGAGGGCGGACGGATTTGTCGGTCCGGATAATGTCCTTTACTGGCCGGCCTTAACCAACCGATCAGGTATTTACGCGATCGGACCGGTGCGCGGGACGGACGACGCTGACCTTAGTGCGATTCAGATGGAAGCCGTGATCGCTGATATCCGGCGTCTTTTAGCCACCTCCAGCGCCAAGGTTCCACCGGTATCCCTGGAAAGCGGCCGGTGTGCTTCGTGTCTGACCTGTTTACGGATTTGCCCGCACGGCGCTATCGAATTCGATCATCAACCGTCCTTCCATCCTTTAGCCTGTCAGGCGTGCGGCGCATGCGCCGCTGTTTGCCCCGGCCAAGCCATCCATTACGAGGTTCCAACGGAAAAAAAGGAGTCTCGCCTGGCTTCGACCGGGTTGGCTCAACCGGAACCCGGTTCAGGTTTTGAGCCCCACCTGACCTTGTTTGGTTGTCAGCGGTCGGCTTTGACCGCTCTGGAAAGCGTATGGCCGCCTGGCCGGCCTGGAGAACTTACCATTCAACCCTTGCCTTGCGGCGGCAATTTGGACGTCGGTTTGGTTCTGGAAGCTTTTCGGCAAGGGGCGGACGGAATTCTAATCGCCGTTTGTCATGAAGGCAATTGTCGTAGTCAAACCGGCAGCCTGATCGCCGGCCGGCGGAGTCAAATTCTTCGGCAAACATTGAAAACCGTCGGGTTTGATGAACAACGCCTGGAACTGGTTTCCCTGGCCCCGAACATGGGGGCGGATTTGACCCGGATCATCGATGAGTTCCGGAGCAGAATCAGCTCCTTAGGCCCGGCGTAGAATGAGGCGCGAATATGACTGACTTGGAAACAACCACCCCGGAACATAGTTCGACGGTTAATCCGGAAATCGATCTGAACCAAGCCGATCTATCATTTATAAATGAAGTGACCGGCGGCCTGGGCGGCGAGCGGATCAGGCGTTGCTATGCCTGCGGGGTTTGCAGCGCCCGCTGCCCGGTCGGTGAACTGATGCCGGAATTTGATCCTCGCCGTTT
>JADFXS010000572.1:2101-2423 GCA_015233515.1 Deltaproteobacteria bacterium
GAAAATCAAACCCGCCCGTCTCTGGGCTTGCCGCCTCTGACTCAGTGTCCGGAACACTATGCCATACTTATCAAGAATTCAGATCGTTCCTCCGGAGGTGAGTCTTAATGTCCTGGGCTTTTTTTCCCGGTTGCACGGTCCCGGTGCGCAACCTCAATTATGAACTGGCCGTTCGTAAAACCGCTAGGATTCTGGGACTCGATTTGATCGATGTGCCGGAATTCGGCTGCTGCGGTTTCCCCCACAAGTCTCTCTCGGTTGATGAATCCTTGACCATCGCCGCGCGGAACCTGGCTTTGGCCGGAGCCCTGGGCCACGACCT
>JADFXS010000573.1 GCA_015233515.1 Deltaproteobacteria bacterium
ACCCGGCGGAATTAACGGCTCAGATCAAGGCCATGATCAGGCTTGGACGCGCGGAACGCTTGCTGCGGATGAAAACCGAACAACTGGAATTTTCCCTGGATAAAAAAAGTCTGGAACTCAAGGAGAGCGAAGAGCGGTTCAGAGTTCTGGTGCAAAACCATCCGGATACCATTATCGTCAACATCGACGGGAAATTCGCCTATGTCAATCCCGCCGGCCTTCAGTTGTATGCCGCATCTAAAAAAGAAGACCTCCTCGGTCGTTTAATGCTCGATCACATCCGACCGGAGGACCGCGATCTGGTCACCGAACGCATGCATAAGGTCCTGATCACGGGCATTACCCTCAAGCCCAACGATGTTTATATTATCCGCCTTGACGGAACGAAGGTCCCGGTAACCGCCAACGGCGTTAGGATTATCTATGGCGGCAAACCGGCGATTTTGTCGGTGCTCCGCGATATTACCGAGCGTAAGCGACTGGAGGACGCGCAGTTATTCCTGATTCAGTACGGTCTGGTCCACTCGGGAGAGGATTTCTTCCAATCCCTGGCCCGCTACCTGGCCGAGAACCTGGACATGGACTATGTCTGCATCGATAGATTGGAAGGCGACCTGCTGGCCGCCCGGACTTTAGCCGTCTATTTCGATGGCAAGTTCGAGGATAACGTCACCTATACTCTGAAAGACACCCCCTGCGGCGATGTGGTGGGCAAGACGATCTGTTGCTTCCCCCGGGTGGTGCGACAGATTTTTCCTAAAGACATAGTCCTCCAGGAAATGGTGGCTGAAAGTTACGTCGGAACTACTCTCTGGAGCTCCACCGGCCAGCCGATCGGCCTCATCGCGATTATCGGACGAAAACCTCTTGAAAACCCACAGCTTGCGGAGTCGATCTTGAGATTGGTCGCGGTGCGCGCCGCCGGCGAACTGGAGCGCCAACAGGCGGAGGATGAAAAAGCAAAACTGGAAAAGCAGCTGATTCAAGCCCAAAAAATGGAAGCCATCGGCACGCTGGCCGGCGGCATCGCCCATGACTTCAACAATATCCTGGCCGCTATTTTAGGCTATACCGAACTGGCCATGATGGATATACCGGAAGGAATGGCGGTTAGAGGGATGTTGGAGCAAGTGACTAAGGCGGGACATCGCGCCAAGGACTTGATTCAACAAATACTCAGCTTCAGCCGCCGGACGACTCAGGAACGTAAACCAATTCAACTGACTTTTATTACTAAGGAAACCCTTAAGTTCCTGCGCGCGTCCCTGCCGACGACCATCGAGATTCGGCAAAATTTCGACCCCGGCGTGGGGACCGTTTTAGCGGACCCCACGCAAATTCATCAGGTGCTGACCAACTTGTGCGCCAATGCCGCTCATGCCATGCGGGAAAAAGGCGGCATTCTGGAAGTGAAGTTGACCCAAGTCGACTTGGACGAGCAGGCCGCGGCGCAACTCGAAGGCCTTCCGCCGGGCATTTATCAACAGCTGACCATTGCCGACACCGGACATGGCATGGATCAATCCATCATCGAGCGAATATTTGAACCTTTCTTCACCACCAAGGGACCGGGTGAAGGGACAGGCATGGGATTATCGGTGGTTTATGGCATAGTAAAAGACCACGGCGGCGCGATCAAGGTCTATAGCGAAGCAGGCAAAGGGTCCGTCTTTCATATTTTTTTACCTTCAGTGCCGGCCACGTTCGAAGATATTTCCTCGGTCGCCATCGCTCCCTTAGCCGCTGGAACAGAAAGAATCCTTTTGGTCGACGACGAGGAGGCTTTAGCCGCGGTTGGGCGAGGCATACTGATGCACCTAGGCTACCGGGTCACAAGTCTGACCTCCAGCTTGGAAGCTTTGGAGGTTTTCCGAACCGATCCGACGGCGTTTGATCTGATCTTAACCGATCAGACCATGCCCAAGATGACCGGAATCGAATTAGCCCGGGCAGCCATGAAAATACGACCGGATATCCCGATCATTCTCTGTACCGGGTTCAGCCAGCAGGTCTCGGCCGAAATGGCCCTGGGCATGGGTATCAAACGATTTCTTATGAAGCCCCTGGTGCTGCGGGAAGTCGCCGAAGTCATCCGGGTGGTGCTGGACAACAAGAATTGATCTACCCCACCACGAATCTCGCCGAGGAACCGTCGCGGGAGGTCATGACTTCCAGCCGGGCGTTGATCCTTTCCTTCATTTCCGGCACATGGGAAATGACGCCCACCAGACGGCCGCCATGTTGGAGAGCTTCCAAAGCCCGCAGAGCCGAATCCAGGGCTTCGGTATCCAGGCTTCCAAAACCTTCGTCGATGAAAATAGTCTCCAGATGAATTCCGCCGGCATAGGCCTGGACTACATCGGCCAGGCCGAGAGCCAGGGACAAGGATTTTTCGCCATAGGGGACCCGTTCCAGT
>JADFXS010000574.1 GCA_015233515.1 Deltaproteobacteria bacterium
CATCGAACATTCGTGTTTACCGTTGGCGGAAATAGGATCGGCCATGATTTTTCTAAGCACGGAAAAATCCAAGACCGTGTCGAAATTCACGGTTTTGGTCACCGGACCGACGCGTCGGTAAAGATTATTTGCCGTGTCCCAAGTGTTTTCGAAATTGGCCGGATTGTTTTGGTGGAGGAAGAATTCGCGATTTTCCGCGCAATTGGTATTGTGAGCATCGCCTTGCATGGATAAGCAGTCTTCGGCCGGAATGTTATAAAATTTGGACATGTGAGCCGCGGCCTCGGTTTTGGCTTTATCGGTCTTGAGGTTTTCCATGGCTTGGAAGATACCCCGCACCAGGCCTTCGATAATGTCCGGGTTGTCCTTGGCAAAGTCGGCCCGGGCAAACCAGACGTCGGCAATCAGCTTGTTAGCCGTGGCCGTGGACACCAACAGGTGATTGTCTTTGATTTTAGTCAGGTTATAGATGTCCGGAGCCCAACTGACGCAGGCGGCGATACTCTTATCGGCATTAAAAGCCGCAGCCGCCTGGAAGGCATCCTGGGTGTAAACGAATTGAACCTCAGACGGTTGGACTCCGCCATTGATCAAGGCATTGAGCAGAAAAAACTGGCTGGGGGAGTTCTGGGCCAGAACGACTTTCTTGCCGCGCATATCGGCCACCGTAGGATTCTGCGGATTTTTGGCCTTATTGCGTCTGAAGACAATACCGTCCCCACCGTTGCTCCAGTCTATCTGCTGGTAAACCCGAGGCCAGACCCGACTGTCTTTTTGCAGCTCCTCCATGAACAAGGGCAACATGTCCAGAGTGGCCCAGCCGATGTGAATCTTGCCGGCGGCATAGGCGTCGCGCATGGCGACCGGATCGTCCATCAAAACCAGTTCCACCTTGAAATCCTGGCCGGACGGAGTTTTCCAAACCTTGCCCGGTCCTTTCCCCTCGTTATATAAAATTATAGGCGCCCAACCGGCCCAAACGTTGAGGGCGAACTTTACAGTCCGGTTGCTTAGGGGTTCATAGTTGCTGACGCCTTTCACCGCGGGCAATTTTTCATTAGGCACAAAAGTGTATTCCTTGACCGTGGTGACCACCGCTGAATCAGGGGCTTCCGTATCCTTGGCCGATCCGCCGGCTGAGGATGATTGACTGCCTTGCGATCCGCCGGTAGAAGCCGTTTGTCCGCCGCCCGTTGGCTTGGTCGAGGTCGTTTGGGTAGTACCGCCAGTCGGTTTGGGAGCAGGAAATATATAATCTTTCAAGCCGTAAACGGCCAAGCCGATAACCGCCAGAAACAAGACCACATAAAATGCCGGTTTAGGTCCGCCGCCTGGTTTGTTTTCGTCCATATCACCAACCCCTTTCTCTTAGTTGAGGTTCTTTTCAAAATCCTTGAGCGCATCTTCCTTCTGTTGAGCCGAAGCCTGGTCTGTGCCCAGGGTTTTGCTTTGCGCCTGGACGTTGGCGGTCTCCGGGGTCTTCAGTCCCATATCCACTTCGAATTTATTCAATAGATCGTCCGCCACGGCCTTTTGCATTCGCTCTTCCGCTTCGATTTCCGCTATTCCTTGCCCGGACATATCGGCGGCCACCCGAACCTTGGCTCGGTTGAGGTCGATTTTATCCTGGATGACCCCTTCCAACTGACCGAAATCGGTGGTCACATCAAAGTTGAAATTCTGAGCCAAGCGGCTGACTTCCGCCTCCGCCTCGCTCATTTTCAATTCCGCGTTATATTTTTGGATCTTGTTTTTGACATCCGCCAGCTTTTGGGCCGCGTTCTGGATTTTGCGAACGCTGTTCTGGTAAGCGGTTTCATGGAGGTTAAGCTGAGCCTTGTTTTCCGACAGTTCATCCTGGGCTCGCTTCAATTCTATGGCGAATTTGCCGGCCGTATCCCGGTCTCCGGCCTGCAGGTAGGCCTTGACTTTGGCGGTATGATCGGCCACGGTTTTCTCGTTCATCTTTACTTGGCGGGTCACCCGTTCCACCAAGCCGCGGTACTGTTCCAAGCCGTTGCGTCCTTCTTTGAGCTGCACCACGGACCGATCGTATTCCAGCTGCATTTGCGCAATGGGATCGGCTTCCCAAAAAAAGTTAGCAAGTTTATTAATCTGACCCATGATCGCGTTCCAAAGTTTGCCCATGACGGCCACCTCCAACTGATTAGGCATGTGAATGCTATTGCCTGACGTGGAATAGCCCTTAACCGAATATGATATATTTAATCAGTTTGAGGCTATTTTGTCAAATTTTTCTGAAACTGGATTATAACTTTTCGTGAATGAGCTGGCCTATGAATTAAAAAATTTTTCATGTCGCCCATTTATAGCGATGCTCGAAAGTTTTTCGGAATGATGCGGTCAAAATCTCAGCTCATTCGCGAACACCCCAGTCGGT
>JADFXS010000575.1:0-393 GCA_015233515.1 Deltaproteobacteria bacterium
GGCGTCAGATATACTGATTTCAACCAGCCACATATGAGCGGAAGGGAGTAAAGATTTTTATTTTAATTATATCAGCAGAGTAACACAGGAGGAGGTGGGTATGTGGCCCATCTTTGATCTTCCTCCCAGCTCAATTATTACTTTTACAACCCTATAATAAATTAGCAAAAATTAAAAATCCTTGACTTAAGTCAAAAAATAATTTTATTTATCCGGGAGGTAATGGCAAAAGCAGGAATTTTGCCCCGGGTTGACGAGGGTGAGATTTTGAAGCCGGACGAATACTAATATATTTTAAAGACTTGAAGCTCCCACCGCAAGCTGCGCGAAATCTTCGACAGAGACGTGGACCGGCCAAATCATCATTGTGATGCGCAAAATAACTGGATATAC
>JADFXS010000575.1:534-1001 GCA_015233515.1 Deltaproteobacteria bacterium
CGGTTCATACCTCATAAAAAATGAGTCCAGAGAAGTCCCGGCCGAGCTAGCGGGTAAGCTTTCTTATCAGATCGA
The DNA here is from genome assembly GCA_015233515.1 of Deltaproteobacteria bacterium. The sequence continues at coordinate 610 of JADFXS010000575.1, forward strand.
AAGTTCCGTCGACTTGCCATGTGTCGGAGATTGGGTAACGGCGCACTATTACAACAATGACACGGAAGCTATCATCTACCGAGTGTTTCCTCGAAAAACCTTTTTACGGCGCAAGACCGCTGGTGAAAATGTTGATTTTCAGATGATTGCCGCCAATATAGATACCGCTTTTATTGTTCAATCATGCCATTTCGATTTTAATCCTCGTCGCCTAGATCGGTACTTGGTAATGGCGGCGGACGGACATGTTGAACCGATTGTCATCCTCACGAAGACAGACTTGATTACCCGGGATGAACTGGATCAGAAGCTTATGACCATTAGTTCCATCATCAAAACCAGAGTGCTCGCTCTCAGCAATATCACGGGGATCGGGTTCAACGAGTTTCAAC
>JADFXS010000575.1:1089-2393 GCA_015233515.1 Deltaproteobacteria bacterium
GAGAAGGCACCCATACGACTTCACGCCGACAACTCGTTGCTCTTAGCCAAGGTGCAATGCTGATTGATACCCCTGTTATGCGAGAGTTAGGCATGGTTGGCGCCGGCGATGGGGTCAACATAAGTTTTGAAGAATTTGTCGTTCTGGCCGCAAATTGTCGTTATGCGAATTGTAGCCACGAACACGAGCCCGGCTGTGCCGTTCGAAGCGCGGTCGAAAATGGTGAGTTGTCTGAAGATCGTTACTCTAGCTATATCAAGCTCAAGAAGGAATCCGAGTACTACGAAATGTCGTTTCTGGACAAACGAAAAAAAGACAAAGCCTTCGGTCGATTCATCAAATCGGTAAAAAAACAAATGAAGGACTGAAATTCGACATCGAACAGATGCATACAGCGGAAAGCCTGTGCAGATACTGGTTCGCCAACCAGTCGCAAGCCCGCCTGTTGAAAATTGAGCCGGCCGGCGGCGGGCAAGCCCGACAAAGATTTGGACCAAAAGGGCGGTTTGGGCAATTACCTTTGCGGAACAACTATTGGCTTGATCTGCTTAGTAATTCTCGGCTCCGGCTAGTCCCGGGGGATAGCCAGCATCCGTTCCACGGCTTTCCATGCTCTTACGCGGACGTTCTCCGGAACCTTGACTTCCGGAGTCAGAGTTTCCAATGACTTTAGGACGTTTTCCAGGCGATTCATCTTCATATTGGGACAGAGCATATTACGCGAAACCTGGTAAAATTTTTTGTCAGGATTCTGATGCCGCAGTTGATGCAGGAGGCCGTTTTCCGTAGCGATTAAAAACTGTTTTGCTTGGTTTTTGGAACAATAGTCCAGCATGCCTGATGTTGAACGGACCGCGTCCGCAATATCCAGGATTTCCGGTCGGCATTCCGGGTGAGCCACCACCACGGCTTCCGGCCAACGAGTCTTGGCTTCGATAACTTGTTGGGCCGTCAGACGGTTATGGATATTGCAGTGTCCATCCCAAAGCAGGATTTTTGAAGAGACGTGTCGTTGAGTCCATAAAGCCAGGTTCCGGTCCGGAGTCATCAAAACTTGCGGACTGTTCAATGATTTCACTACGGCCACCGCATTGGCGGAAGTGCAACAAATATCGCTTTCGGCTTTAACTTCCGCGGTGCTGTTTACATAAGTCACTACCGGAGTTCCGGGGATTTCTTTTTTTCTGTACAACAAGGAGGCGGCAGTGATGGTATCGGCCATGGGGCAACCGGCTTCGGGGCTGGGCAGTAAAACGGTTTTATCCGGAGAGACAATGGAAGCGGTTTCAGCCATGAAATGCACG
>JADFXS010000576.1:0-437 GCA_015233515.1 Deltaproteobacteria bacterium
ATCGTGAGTGATAAAAAATACGGTGGCTTGGACTTCGCGCCACAGATCGACCAACAGGTCCTGCATGTTCTGGCGGGTTACCGGATCCAAGGCGCCAAAAGGTTCGTCCATCAGGATGATGCTGGGTTTGAGGATCAAGGTTCGGGCAATGGCCACGCGTTGTCGCATGCCGCCGGAAAGTTGGTGCGGATACTTCCGGGCATCCTTTATCGGATCCAGACCAACCTTTTTAATCCATTCCTGGGCCGCGGCTTTTCTTTCCGCAACCGGCGCGCCGCGGCATTCCAGGCCGAAAACCACATTATCCAACACAGTCCGGTTATCGAAGCTGGTGTAATCCTGGAAGACCATTCCGCGATCCGGACCAGGACCGGCGACCGGAGCGGTTCGCACCAGTATCTGGCCCTCGGTCTGCGGGAATTGAGGGGCCAACCCGG
>JADFXS010000576.1:542-2391 GCA_015233515.1 Deltaproteobacteria bacterium
GGAGTATTCGGAGAATAAGTTTTTGTCACGTTGATGAAATCAACAATGGTCGGCAGGTGAGCCAAATCTTCCAGAGATGGATGGTCGGTGACGGCCCCCACGGGTAGATTGCTGGTCAGAGGATGTACCATGGCTGCTACTCACCCACCACGCGATAAGGGAAGAGCTTTTTTTGAGCGTAGAGCATCAACCGGTCAATGCCGAAAGCCAGCAAAGCGATAATAACCAAGGCTAAATAAATATGTTCCCGCGGTCCGCGACGCTGGCTGAGAATGATGATACTACCCAGTCCATGCTCGGCATTGATCACTTCCGCCAGCATGATGTAACCGAAGGCCAGCCCGAAAATCAAGCGCAAACTGTTGAATATTTCCGGTAAAGCCAGGGGCAATAATACCTTGCGGACCGCCTGATAAGCCGTGATGGGGTACCACAAGCCGAAACCGAGGGCTACCCCGACCAAGCCGGCCCAAATCAATCCATGGAGCCAACTCGAAATGACTGCTCCAGGGTCGGCCGAACCAGGCCAAGTCGACAGCATTAAATACGCCGCAAAAAAAATAATCCCGTAAGTTAGCCCGATCACGGTCGCCCAGATCAATCCTTGTCGAGGAACATAAACCGCACCCAGGGTATAGGCCGTATCCAGGTATGAATCCGGTATGGCGTCTATGGCTCGGGAGCTGTCAAAAACAATGAACGCTACACAAGAAAAAAAGATGAACATGACCTTCTGGGTTTCGCCTAGCCCAAACCAGATCAAGGTCAAGGGAATGAGGGCGGCGATAGGCACGTTTCGGCCGAAAATAAGCAACGGCTGTAAAAAAGCCATAAACCGGCGGAAGGAACTGGCCAGCACGCCGAGGGGAATGCCTATGGCCGCGGCCAAAATGAAGCCCCCCAGGACTCGGCCCAAACTCCACACCGCGCTGCGGGCCAAGGCCCGGTCGAACCACAAGGAATAAAACGAAGTGACGGTTTCCCACGGACTGGGTAAAGTCAGATTGTCGATGATTCTCTCTTCCGGCGCTCCATAGGTCAAAATTTGCCAGATGACTATGAGCAAGACCACGGACGAGAGCGCTAGCCGGAGGCTTTCCGGCTTGGAAGGATGGTCACGGATGATAAACCATCTCCGGACCATCTCCCGCCAATAGTTGTATCTGGAAGCGGTACTATTATTCATTCAAGGTTTACTGCGCTTCCAATGGATAAACCTTCACTTCCACCCGGCGATTTTTAGCTTGGTTCTGAGGATCGTTGGGGTCGGCCGGCACGTCCCAGCCCATGCCCACGGCGCTGAATTGAGCCGGGTCCAAGGTTTTATACTTGTTGATCAAGGCCTCTTTTACCGAGTTGGCTCGATTGGCGGAAAGTTCCTTGACCAGGGAGTCCGAGACCTTACCCTTCATACTGGAATCCGAATGCCCCTCGACAATGATCCGGGCTCGATTGTATTGTCCGGCCAGTTTGGCGATCTCTTCAAGGACAAAACTCACATTGGGATCATAAAGCTCTTCCACATCCTTGTCGTCGACCTTTTTAATCACTTTCTTATTAAGGTCCCAACTATTGGGATAGAAGTGGATCATGACAACTTTAGTCAATATTTCCGTGCTTTCCAGTTTAATGGCCTGGACGGTTTTGGGAGTGAACCGCATCGAATATTCGTCTTTACTGTTGGCGCAAAGAGGATCGGCCATGATTTTTTTAAGCACGGAAAAATCCATGACCGTGTCGAAATTCACGGGTTTGGTCACCGAACCGACGCGTCGGTAAAGATAATTTGCCGTGTTCCAAGTGTTTTCGAAATTGGCCGGATTGTTTTGGTTGAGGAAGAATTCGCGAT
>JADFXS010000577.1 GCA_015233515.1 Deltaproteobacteria bacterium
AGAATAGTCCTGAGGATATTGCTTCCGAAGCCAATCTTCAAATTTTCGACTTTGCCCAAGTTGCAAGGATAACGATAAACCGCGCAGGCTCGGATTTTCGATCACGCTTCACTGAACTTGAGAAGGAGGCGCTCGCTCAAAACGTTGTCGTAGTGCAGGTTTGGCTTAAATTGGACACTGACGCCATATCTACCTCAGTCAACATTCTCAGGTCGATGGGGTATTTTATCGGCGGAATTTTGCCCCGATGGTTCGACAGTGACGGTATTTTAATGCAGAAGCTTTGGTGTAACCCCGATTTTGAATCCATCTCACTATATACAGACCGTGCTCGTGACATACTGAAGATAGTGGCCCGGGATTGGGAGCGATCTTCCGGTAGGAATTTTTAACAAAGCATAAAGCAAACCAGGTAATTGAAATAACGGGGCATTTCATTTATCTCCCCTCTCCAGGCTTCGGGAAGGCGTTCGCCGGCATGTTTAAGAGGCAGCTCCTTTACAGCCGGGAGTTACGCGCCTCGACGCCCGCAAGCGGTGAATTAGTGCCCATTTTTTCTATTGACGGGCGGATGTTTTTCGAATACATTAATACCCTAAGATTTCTAGGAAATACTGGAGAATATTTTGAGACACACGGACCGTCCCGGCCAATTTGGCTGCTATTATAGCTATTATTATTATTTTTGCCCCCCGGTCGGCTCGTGGGCTCCGTGCGTCTGATTTAGTCAATAAATAGGCAAACCAAGGCCATGAGCAGACCGGAAACGGAAAAAGCTCATGGCCTTTTTGTTTTCGGCCATGAATTCGTTATGGGCCGACTTGAAATTGCCGAGTATGAGCACTTCCAAACCAAAGATTGAATGAATCAACCGTTGCGTTCGGAAGTGTTTGATCAATCAATAGCAGAACTAAGACCTATAATGATGCTTTTCGGAAGGTATGAACAATGGCAATCGAAGACCAGGAATTGGAAACACTGCGTATCCGCATCGATCAGATTGATCGGACCATTGTGGACAACTTGCGCCAAAGAGCCGGAGTGGTTAAGCAGATAAAACTGTATAAACAGGAACGGGGTCTGCCGGTTTGGGACCCGGCCAGGGAAAGCGAACTGTTGGCCGAACTGATGCGCGGCGAATATTCCCCGCTTCCGGCCGTGGCCATCAAGCACATCTTTACTGAAATAATTTCCGCCTGCCGGGAAATGCAAAGATCGATCCGGGTGAGTTATCTAGGTCCGGAATCCACTTTCAGTCATGTGGCGGCCTTAGACCGATTCGGCCATTCAGCCGAGTTCGTGCCCAAGGATTCCATTCGGGAAGTATTTCGGGAAGTGGAAAACGGGCGTTCCGATTATGGGGTTGTGCCGGTGGAAAACTCGACCGAAGGCACAGTCGGCGTCACCTTGGACCAGTTTTTCGGCTCCAGCCTGAAAATATGCGGAGAAACTTATCTTCGAGTTTCACACGCCTTGTTGTCCCTGGAAACTGATATGAGCAAAATTAAACGGGTCATGTCCCACCCTCAGCCTTTGGGGCAATGCCTGGACTGGCTGGCCCAAAATCTGCCGACCGGGGCGCTGGTGCCGACTTCCAGCACGGCGGCGGCGGCGGCGCGAGCCGCCCAAGAGCCGGGATCCGCCGCTATCGGCCATGAACTCCTGGGCGAAAAATTCAAGCTGAATGTTTTAGCTCAGGATATACAAGACAGATCGGTCAATCTGACCAGATTTCTCATTGTGGGTTTGGCGGAATGCCGCCCCACCGGTCGGGATAAAACTTCCATCTGGTTCATGGCTTCGCACCGACCGGGCACATTATATAATACCTTGAAACCGCTGGCTAACCTTGGAATAAATTTAACTCGGATCGAATCACGACCTTCCATCCGCGGCCCCTGGGAGTATGCTTTTTTTCTGGATTTCGAGGGCCACGCCCAGGAACCGACTATCAAAGCCGCTCTTGATCAATTACGGCAGGTCGTGGAAAGTCTGACGATTCTGGGTTCATATCCCATGGCTGATCCTAACGGTAGTCAAGCTTTGGAGGTGGCGCCGTGGAGCCGGGGTTTATCAGCGTCATCGGTGGACTAGGAGGTATGGGCGGACTCATGGTCCGCCTTTTTTCCCAGGCCGGGTATGGGATCAGAATCGGCGATGTCAAATCCGGCCCAATCCATTGGGAGGATATTGCCCAAAGCCAGGTGATCATTCTGGCCGTTCCGGTTACGGCCATTGACCAAGTCATGTCTGAATTAGGTCCATTGACCCGTCCGGACGGCGTGATCATCGATATTTGTTCCTTGAAGGAAGCGCCGCTTAAATCCATGCTGGCTCACGCCCAGGGTGAAGTTATCGGAAGTCACCCCTTGTTTGGCCCGTCGGTTG
>JADFXS010000578.1 GCA_015233515.1 Deltaproteobacteria bacterium
GTTGCTTTCGCTTTACTCTTCGTGTGGACCAACCACCAATCCGTACGCATCGGATATCACATCACCAGCCTGTATAAGGAAAAAGCGAATCTGAACGATTTGAACCGCAAATTCAAGGTTGAGCTGGCCAATTTGACGTCCCTGGACCGCCTTGAACAGGAAGCGCGGACCAAATTGGGTCTGGTTTCACCCTCTTCCGAACAGATGCAGGTCATCGAATGAAGGATATTACTCCTCCATTAAAAGATGCGACCGCCCAGTGGACCAGGCTGCGGCTTATCATTATTTTGGGACTTTTTCTTCTGATCTGTGGCGCTATTCTGTGGCGGACTTTCGAACTTCAGTACTTTCAACGGGCTAAGTTTGCCAAGATCACCGAAGCCGAGGGCCATACTACCATCAACCTGGATCCGGTTAGCGGATAATAATTCGATCATAACGGGGAAAAACGGACGGGCAGCCTGGAAACAGATTCCATCTTCGCCGATCCCAGCAAATTGGACTCTCCCAAGGGCGCCGCCGACCTTCTCGCCAAAACTTTGGACATGGACCGACGCGCCTTGATCCAAAAACTGGACGAACCTTCCACCTTTGCCTGGATCAAACGTCAGGTCTCGCCGGACGAAGTCGCCAAAGTCGCGGCCTTGGGCCTCAACGGCATAGGTTTTGTCAAGGAAAGCAAGCGATTCTATCCAAACAAGGACTTGGCCAGTCACGTTCTGGGTTTTGTGGGTCTGGACAGCCGGGGTTTGGAAGGAATCGAATTGGGTTATGACGAGTATTTGCACGGCACTCCCACGCATTGGCGGGTTCAAAGGGACGCCCTGGGGCGGACGTATCTTGATCGAGATATAGACGGCCCCGACGAAATCAAGGGAGCTAATATCACCCTGACCTTGGATCGCCGCATCCAATACATCACGGAAAAGGCCCTGGCTCAGGCCGTGGAAAAATTCAACGCCAAGGGCGGGATGGCTTTGGTGGTTCAACCGCAGTCCGGTGAAATCCTGGCTTCCGCCATCGTCCCGGATTTCAATCCCAATTTATATCAGACCTATGCCCCGGCCCAACGCCGCAACCGGGTGATCACCGACACTTTTGATCCGGGATCTACTTTTAAGGTTTTTATCGTGTCCGGCGCGCTGGAAGACGCTTTAGTCAAACCCCAGGATAACATTTATTGTGAAAACGGCGCCTATATGATCGACCGGCATGTGATTCACGATACTCATCCTTATGGTATTTTGCCGGTATCCAAGATCATAAAATTTTCTTCCAACATCGGCGCCCTGAAGATCGGCGAAAAACTCGGTCCGGCCAGACTGCACCAGTACTTGAACCGTTTTTCCTTTGGCCAGAGGACCGGTATCAATTTTCCGGGCGAATCCGTGGGACTGCTTCGAGCCGCCAAGAGTTGGAGCCGGTTGGACGCGGCGAATGTGGCCTTTGGGCAAGGGGTCTCGGTTACCGCCTTGCAACTCACCATGGCCATGGCTGCTCTGGCGAATGACGGCTTGCTGATGAAGCCCTTGATTGTTTCCCGTATCACCGACTCCTCCGGGCAGACTATTAAATCTTTCGAACCGGAAATCGCTCGTCAGGTTGTCTCTGTCCAGACGGCTCGCGCCATGAAAGAAATGCTTCGCGGCGTAGTCACGGAAGGCGGCACCGGAACCAAGGCCGAGTCACCCGGCTACCCGGCCGCCGGAAAAACCGGAACGGCTCAAAAGATAGATCGAGCCACCGGAACTTTTTCCGACCACAGATATTTCAGCTCTTTTGTCGGCTTTGTCCCGTATCAATCACCTAAATTAGTGATATTTGTCGGGCTGGATGAACCTTCGCTGAGTTCTTACGGCAGCACCGTGGCCGCGCCGACCTTCCGGGAAATTGCTCAACAGGTCTTACCCATGCTCAACGTACCCCCGACGCTGCCTGAACCGAGCCCCGGAAACAACAGCCAGCTCAAGGTTGCCGCTACCAAACCCGGACAAACCAAACCTGTCGGCGAAAATCAACCGCTAGTGGTTCAAGCGGCGTTCAAAAATGGCACGACCAACAAAAACAGCACCAACACATCTAAAAAACCTAACGGACCGGCCACTCCCCCCAATCAACCGGTGCAAACCGCTGACTCCGGCCCGGCCATCGCTCCTGGAACCATGCCGGACCTGAACGGCCTTTCCATGCGGCGGGTTTTGGACAAAATCTCCGGTCTGGACTTGAAAGTGGACTTCACTGGTAGCGGCCAGGCGGTCTGGCAGCAACCGCAACCCGGCGCTTCCATCCAATCCGGGGAAGTTTGCCAGGTAAAGTTCGAGCAAAAATGATGAAAATCGGTTCGTTAATACCAGCGATTCATGGCGCGCTTCTTATCGGCG
>JADFXS010000579.1:0-412 GCA_015233515.1 Deltaproteobacteria bacterium
TCGCCTTGACGATGCACGGTGAATTCCGTCTGGCCGTCGTTGAAAAGCGCCGGCGGCCGCTCGGCTGTTTTATGATGAGGCGCCCATCCGGAGGATGTTCCGGTCCACCAATCGGGCTGAGTCAGTTCTCCAGCCCGGGCTTTGGCCAGCGGCCAACGGACCAGAAACACCTGCCGGTAATCATTATCCAGAGAGCCATAGCCGTATAAATATCCTTGGTCTATGAGCAGACAAGCCGAACCGATCAAGACGCCGAAGGTTTGCTTGGGCAAAGCCAGGCGCCTGATAGTCCAGGATGTCGGCGGGTCATCGGGATTGCTGACCATGATCGCGGCGGGGCCAACGGCGGCAAAGCCCAAGGGACCAGGATCGGGCTTGATAGCCGTCAGAAAAATAAGCAGACGGTTGTCCA
>JADFXS010000579.1:545-2379 GCA_015233515.1 Deltaproteobacteria bacterium
GTATGAAGTCGGCGTCCTGACGGTTGGTTCCCGGTTGGTCGGTTACGAAACTGTCGCCGAAAAGCCACAGCACTCGACCTCCGCCCAAGTCCACGGAGCCGGCCCCATCACCCCCCAGCCACAAAGGATCGGAATGAAACATCCGGTCGGCTTCCGGCCAGGCTTGAGTCAAAATGGGGGAATCGGATTTATCGCCGGCCGGGGACATTCGCGGAAAGGCCGGAATCATGGTCATAAGAAATAGGAAAATAAATATGTTATGGCTAAAAAAGCGATGGAAGGCGCGATTGGGTTGACCAGTCATATGGCCCTCTAACTTTCTTTAATATAAGTTGATGTCAAAATCATTCATGAAAAAGGATTTTCCCCCCCGCGCATGAAAAGGCTTATTATATGTGGTGCTTTGGGGCTTGGGAGGTGGCCGTTGTCATTTTGGGGCACAAACCCCGAGTCGAAATCTGGCCCGAGGTTAACCGAACGAACCCCCGCTTGTCCGCCTAAGTTTTTCGGGGCAGGACGCATGGTAATACGACCGGCTGATAGTTGATCAGTCAGGAAGCCGGTTGACCTTACCAAGCCCGAAGCATGAACCCAATCCATAGAAAGGAGATGATATCTATCAATCCGATATTGTCTCGTAGCGCCGGCCTTGACGTGCATCACCGTACGGTGGTTTGCACGGTGTTGATCGCCGAAGGCGAAAACCAAGTAACGAAGACCACGAGGCATTTCAAAACATTCCGGAGCGAATTGGTCAAGCTGGCGCATTGGCTTAACGGGCAACGAATTGAAGTGGCGGTGATGGAAAGCACGGGCATTTATTGGAAAAGCGTGTATCGGGCCTTGGAAGAGGCCGAGGTGACCACCCTGGTGGTCAATGCCCGCCACGTTAAAGTTGTTCCTGGACGAAAGACTGACGCCTGCGACAGTGAATGGTTGGCGGAGTTGGGACGATACGGCTTGTTGCGCGGCAGCATCATTCCGCCGTCTGATTTCCGAGAGTGGCGCCTGTTGACCCGTTATCGTCGGAAGTTGAGCGGCTATGTCTCGGCGGAAAAAAACCGTTTGCACAAGTTGTTGGATGACTGTGGCATCCGTCTGGGATGTGTGGTCAGTGACATTGACGGCGTATCGGCCCGATCCATGATCGAGGCCTTGATCGAAGGGAGTATGACTCCCGTTCAGATCGCTCGGCTGGCCAAGGGTACTCTGAACCGCAAGGTTGAAGATTTGATTTTGTCCTTGGAGGGCGATCTCAGTGACCGTCATCGGTTTCTCCTCAAGCAGGTGCTGGCCCATTTGCGTGGGTTGGAAGAAGAGATCAGAGCAATCGATAGAAAGGTCGAAGAAGGTTTGGCTCCATATAAAACCCAGTGGCAGCTTCTGCAGACCATTCCGGGGTTGGACCAAGCTAGTGCCGCGATGTTACTGGTGGAAATCGGGGTGGATATGAGCCGCTTCGGCCATAAAGAGCGCCTCTGTTCGTGGGCCGGGGTCTGTCCCGGCAACAATGAGAGCGCGGGTAAAAAAAAAGTGGCCGAACCCGATCCGGCAACCATTACGTGAGAATTCTGCTGTGTGAGGTCGCCCATAGCGCCATTATGACTAAAAGCCAATTTCGCGGCTTTTTTGAGGGGCTCGTAATCCGGCGGGGGAAAAAACGAGCCATCATGGCCGTTGGACACAAGCTGTTGGGAGTGGTTTATACCATTCTGTCTAAGATGGAGCCGTACCGCGATCCGGGCATTGACTACAAGAAGCTGGTGGTTGCCCGAAACGCCGCGCGTTGGCTTCAAGCATTGGAGAAATTCGGTTATTTGAGGCAGGCTGCCTG
>JADFXS010000054.1:0-10787 GCA_015233515.1 Deltaproteobacteria bacterium
TCCTCGAAATGACAATGATACTTTAAAACGAAGAAACTTTCGAGAACCACTATAATTTTTACACGCTAACCCCGCGGCAAGCTACGGAAAATGCGCTCGCTTGCATGTTCAGCACGAAAAGGGAAAATCCGATTTTGTTTTAGGTTTCTTGAGGCCCGAGCGGCCGGCTCGATTCAAGGTGGGAGCCTACCATATTGATGATATGAAACAGCCACCCCAGCCTGAACTCTCTTCTCCGGCGGTATTCGTAATGGGGTTTTGGTCAGATGGAAGCACTATGAACGTGGCGGAAATGGTGTGGCCGGCGGTGACCGAGCTAAACGTATAGCTGCCCACCGCCCCGACTGATACGCCGTCCACTAGGACATCGGCTATGCTGTAACCCATAGCGGGCGTGATGGCGAAAGTCTGATCGCCTCCGTAGTCAACCGTCGCCGATCCGGAAGGGCTGATGGTCCCATGGGCTCCGGCCGAGCCCGTGATGGTATAAGTGTTAATTTTGAACGTGGCGGAAATGGTGTGGCCGGCGGTGACCGAGCTAAACGTATAGCTGCCCACCGCCCCGACTGATACGCCGTCCACTAGGACATCGGCTATGCTGTAACCCGTAGCGGGCGTGATGGCGAAAGTCTGATCGCCTCCGTAGTTAACCGTCGCCGATCCGGAAGGGCTGATGGTCCCATGGGCTCCGGCCGAGGCCGTGATAGTATAAGTGTTAATTTTGAACGTAGCGGAAATAGTGTGGTTGGCGGTGACCGCGTTAAAGGTATAGCTGCCCACCGCCCCGGCTGATGCTCCGTCCACTAGGACATCGGCTATGCTGTACCCTGTAGCGGGCGTGATGGTGTAAGTCAGGCCGCCCCCGTAGTTAACTTTCGCCGATCCGGAAGGGCTGATGGTCCCATGGGTTCCGGACGAGGCCGTGATGGTGTACTGAGGCGTGAACGTGGCGGCAATAGTATGGTTGGCGGTGACCGAACTGAAGGTGTAGCTGGTGACCACCGTGATTGATACTCCGTCCACCTTGACATCGGTGATGACGTAACCCGTACTGGGCGTGATGGTGTAAGTCAGATCGGCTCCGGAATCGACCGTCGTCGTTCCCGCGGGGGAAATGGTTCCGCCGGTTCCGACCGTGGAGGTAACCGAAGCAGTAATGGTAAAGGTTTTAGAGTACAAGGCCAGGCTGTAATGGTAGCCGGGCGCAATGGCCGTCACCCCGGACAGACCAGCCGGGAGACTGGTTTGGCCGAAATCATTTACTCCCCAAGCAACGACCGTGCCGTTGCTTTTCAGGGCCAGGCTGTGTGAGTCTCCAGCCGCTATGGCCGTCACCCCGGACAGACCAGCCGGGACACTGGTTTGGCCCGACCCATTAGCTCCCCAAGCGACAACCGTGCCGTTGCTGGTCAAGGCCAGGCTGTCCTGGTAACCGGCCGCAATGGCCGTCACCCCGGACAGACCAGCCGGGACACTGGTTTGGCCAAAAGCATTTGATCCCCAAGCAACGACCGTGCCGTCGCTGGTCAGGGCCAGGCTGTGATAACCGCCGGCCGCTATGGCCGTCACTCCGGACAGACCGACCGGGACACTGGTTTGGCCCGACCCATTAGCTCCCCAAGCGACAACCGTGCCGTTGCTGGTCAAGGCCAGGCTGTCCTGGTAACCGGCCGCAATGGCCGTCACCCCGGACAGACCAGCCGGGACACTGGTTTGGCCAAAAGCATTTGATCCCCAAGCGACGACCGTGCCGTCGCTTTTCAGGACCAGGCTGTGATAACTGCCGGCCGCTACGGCCGTCCCCCCGGACAGACCAGCCGGGACACTGATTTGGCCTAAAGAATTATCTCCCCAAGCGACGACTGTGCCGTCGCTTTTCAGGGCCAGGCTGTGTCCGTAACCACCCGCAATGGCCGTCACCCCGGACAGACCAGCCGGGACGCTGGTTTGGCCAAAACCATTATTTCCCCATGCGACGACCGTGCCGTCGCTTTTCAGGGCCAAGCTGTGATAACTTCCGGCCGCTATGGCCGTCACCCCGGTTAGACCAGACGGGACAGTGGTTTGGCCTGAATAATTATATCCCCAACCGACGACCCCAACCGCGGCTGATGACTGACCAAAACAGATCAAAATAATCAACATCGCAAGGCTGACGGATAAAAACGGCCCGTAAAGACGTCGCACGGTTCGTTGACCTCCGGTCAAATTGATGCCTGACCGAGTGATATTTATAGTAACCTTGGTAAACTAAATCAGTATATGCATATGATCCGGTCGCAAATGCTCTTCAAAAAATCGCACTTTCCCTTTGCCGAACCAATTTTCAAAAGAAACAGCCACTCGGGGCTGTTTCCGGTTGCAATAATTTACCTTTCAATGGCGCATAAGGCGTCATTTCGAGTATCCAATCCCACGGACCGCAGAGTTGTGACGGCCTGAAATTGTTTTAGTCCTTGTAATAATCGTGGAATATAATTGTCTGATACATTATTGTTTATCAAACTGAAAAATCAGTTTCTTGGAAGTGTCCAACCTACTATTTATCTCATAATAATCTAATAGTCAAGCGGGAAAAAATTAACGATTGGATACGCATAAGCGGACCGCAAAACTTATTCTAAATGCTTTATTTTGCCTGAATCCGCCTGTTCGATGGCGGGGAAGAGAATTTCGAAGGTTGTGCCTAGGCCGAGTTCGCTATGGCAAGTGATATACCCGCCATGGCCTTTGACGATGCCATATACCGACGCCAGGCTCAACCCGGCCCCTTTGCCGATCCCCTTGGTAGTGAAAAAAGGATCGAAGATTTTTTCCATCGTCTCCTTGCTCAGGCCGCATCCTGTATCGGAAAAGGTCAACAGGACATAATTTCCGGGGGTTACGCCGGCGTGCTTTCGGGAGTAGCCCTTGTCCAGGGTGATGTTCTCCGTTTTGATGATGAGTTTTCCACCTTTCGGCATGGCGTCAACGGCGTTGTTTCCCAAATTCAACAGGGCCTGTTCGATCTGCATGGGGTCGGCCTTCACGGTCCACAAGCGGCGACCCGGAAAAACTTCGATGTCGACGATCTTGGGAATGGCGCCTCTCAATAGATTACGGGCATGCAAGACTTCCTGGTTGAGATCGACCTCGAGACGTTCGGCCTCCAGCCCGCGGCTGAAAAAAAGGAGTTGCTTGACGAGGTGAGCCGCCCGTTTAGCCGCTTTTTCGATAGCCCGCAAATGCGCATATTCCTCATCCGTCTCTGTTTTTCCAAGGAGGATGATGGAGGTGTAGCCCATGATGGTTTGGAGAATATTGTTGAATTCATGGGCGATGCCACCCGCCAGTATGCCGACGGATTCCATCTTCTGGGCGTGGATTAATTGGGTTTGAAGCTTTTCCTTTTCTTCTTCCGCCCGCTTGCGCGCGGTGATGTCGCGCAGAAAAGCGACGAACCTTCCACCTTTCCAGGATCTGTATTGGACGCTGATTTCGACATCTATAATTATTCCGTCCTTCCGGCGGTGTCGGCTCTCAAAGCGATCCGTCCCAAACGCCCGGATCTTTTGGAAGTGCGCGGCCATATCAGCCGGCGATTCGATGACTTCCAAGTCGGCCAGGCTTATGGCCAGCAGTTCCTGCTCGCTATATCCGCTCATAAGACAATAAGCTTCGTTGACTTCCATCAAACGACCGATCATGTCTATCATCCAGAAACCATCCTTGGCAGTGCGGAGAATTGTCCTATGAAGTTCCTCACTCTCCCACAGCGCCTCCTCGGCCCGCTTGCGCGAGGTGATGTCGCGCGAAAGGCCCATATACCCTATTTTATTACCCAGTTCGTCAAATATCGCCTGGCTGATAAATTCCACCCAAACGAGTGAACCATCTTTATGGTAGTGCTCGATTTCCATGCGATTGACCAGACGAGTTTGTCCGGCGGCTTCAGCTTCACGCCGACGTTCTTGAGCTTGCCAGACGATTTCCAGCGAAGCGGGCGGTAAGGTTTCGGCAAAATTTTTGCTAAGGGCTTCTTCCGGCGTATAGCCGAGCAGGTGAATAACGGACGGACTGACGTAAGTTAAACGATAGTCGGTATCCATTGTCCAAATGACATCCCGCATATTTTCAACCAGGAGGCGGTAGCGGGCTTCGCTTTTCCGCAGCGCCTCCTCGGCCAGTTTGTGCGCAGTGATGTCCATCAGGTTGCCTCTGACCCGAACCACCTTATCCCCCTCCCAGACAGGCTCCCCCATGGCCCGCACCCAAATTCGCTCACCGCCGGCGCGGATAAAGTCCAACTCCAAATCGTAAGCCTCGCCCACGGATATGCACCTCTGGAAGGCGCGCTCAATAACTGGAAGACTTTCTGGGGAATAGAAACTCAAATTGCTTCGTAGGTCACTAGGGTCGTAATTCGGTTCTACACCGCGGATGCCATAAACCTCCTCGGTCCATTTCATCTGTTGGGTGATCACCTCATACTCCCACCCGCCAATCTTGGCTAGAGCCTGGGTTTCTTTCAGGATACGGTGCGCCTCGACCAGGGCGTTTTCCGCTTTCTTTCGCTCCGTGATATCCTCGTGGACCGACAACCAGACATTTCCATATTGCTCGTGATCAAACCAAGTTACGGTGACATGACACCAAAAAATGGTCCCATTTTTTTTGATATTTTTAAACTCCCCGCTCCAATAGCCTTTATCGTTGATGCTTTCTATAATTTCACGAGTTGTTTCCAGGAAGGGCCTATCTCCCGGGGCATTAAAGATGCTGACGTGTTTTCCCAAAAGTTCCATCGGGCCATATCCAAATAATTGTTCAATCCTTCTATTGGTATAAACAATCGTCTCATCGCCGGTTTTGATCAAAGAAATGCCTTCGGAAATATTATTGATGATTTGACTATGAAGACGAAGTTCTTCCTCCATCTGCCTTTGGTCGGTTATGTCGCTGATCGCGGCCCGGCATACGGACTCCCCGTTTTCGCTGTCCGGGGCCACGGTTGCTTCCAGGCGCGCCCAAAAATTGGAGCCATCCCGGCGCAACATCCTCATCTCGCTCACCTGCGGGGCGCCGGTTTCAAAGAGTTGCCGTAGAAGATAGAAATAGACGTCATGATCTTCAGGGCAGATGAAACGGGTTAACAATTGTTTTCTAAGCGCAGGGCGCACCATACCCAAAAGGTTGGCGCCGGTGAAGTTTGCCTCTATAATCAACCCTTTTTCACTGAGGATGAAATAACCTACCGGAGCCAAATCGTTGAGGTCGAAATACTTGACCCGGGCGGCGTTGATTTCCGAGAGCGCCCGTCTCAATTCCTCGTTCCGCAGCTCCAGCTCGATCTGGTGCACCTGCAGTTCGTGGACCAGTCGACGAGTCTCCTCGACCGACAGGGTCTCCAGGTTACCCGTCGAAAGGGCGGCTTTTTCCCGGGCAATATTTTCGGCCTGTCGGCGTAGTGCGGCATCTTCGTTGGGAAAGGTCACCTTTTCGGTCATTGTTTCTATTCTCTCCTCTCAAAGAGGCCGTTTATTTTTAAAACTTAAAGGGTTCATAACTTTCCAGGCCATTTTCAAGCGACTAATATCAAGGGAATATGAATGGTATTCTGGATAATTCTGTTTCCGACATGGTCATCTTTGCCAGGAGTTAAGACGATTCTGTCCAAACCATCACGGCTAAGCAGGGCCTATCCGCACCATATCAAAAAAGAATCCGGTTCAGAAAATCTGTAGCGCATTTTCATAGGCGATCATCCTGGCGGTTTTCGGAGACAGGCTGCCCAAAGCTTTTCTGAACTGAATTATCTGTTTCCCATAGACAGCTTCGACTGAACCATGGCGGGCGAACTTGGCGTCCGAGCCAACAAGAAATCTCTCTGGCATTCTTTCGAAAAGCGCGGCCCAATCTTCATAGAACTCCCCCTCGGAATTGACAACCGGTTCCAAATTCCGCCAGTTGTCGTGGTTCCGCACCAATTTGATGTTCATGACCACCCGTGGATAACTTTTCAATATAGCCTCGACATTCCGGGCATTGGTCATGGCCGTATGGGAATAAATCAGTTTCAGATTGGGGCATCTTCTAAAGAACAGTTCGATACCACCGAAAACTTCATCTTCATAGCTCGTTCCTTCTCGCGTAATGGGTTCGACATGCAAATCCAACCAGGCGGACCTTTGCCCGATCACATCCAAAATTCGTAAAAACGGCTCGAAGTTCGGCGGGAAAGATATTACACGCTGGCCGGTAAACTTTTCAAAATGGTGAAAAGCCAATTCCCCCACCCCGGAATATACCCCGCTGTCCAGGTCGCTATTCAACTTTTTCAAAATGTTCTTAAAAGCAGTCTCGGAATACCCATTTTTATTGGCTTCGTCCAGCCAATGAATAATGTAATTGGCGCCGCAAAGCAGTTTTATTCTCTTCCGGTCCAGGTTCAGCAGATCAATTTTTTCGTTTTCACCTTGTGCTTTAGCAACCGTACGGCCTTCGTTTGGCATAGGCATGAATATGGCCGTTTCCACACCGGCCGCCTTGATTTCGTCCAGCACATTTTCCAGATATTGCTTGGCATAATAACCACTGGCCGGCGGATCCAGATGCACATGGGCGTCTATGATTGGGCCATCGTACTGACCAAGGAAAGGTCTGGTCGGCCGGTTGGGGTCGGAGATTTGCTTAAAGATCTGAAAAGCCGGGGCAGGTATCTTCGTGGCATAATCCCCGTTAGGATTGTTCGATGCGTCTTGAGGTCTCATGCAGCCGACCAACATCAGCCCGAAAAAAATGGCCAATATTCGAGTTTTCATGAGGGATCTTCCCCGCAAAAGTATAAATATGTTCAATATAACGTAAGACGACGGGGGAGTTGCCTACACTCCCCACCAGCAGCTCAATGAGACAGCCGAGTTATCCTTCCGCAAATCGTCTCGTGTCACAGCCCATATCAGTTTCACCCGGTAAAATAAGTTCATCACAAGCGGCGGCCCTTGTCAATTTCCTTATTACAGCATCGCGGCGGCGGTCATGGCAACACTCATGCCGGCACGTTGGCTGGCACAACGAAGCATGAAAACACCAGCAGTGTCACCTCGGACTTGATCCTGGGTCCGGTATGTAATTCAATTAATTTGGATTCCAGCCTCCGCCGGAATGACCTTCGCTCAGTAGGCTCGTGACATTGCAGCTAGCTCCCAAGTTCCAGCTTGGGAGCTGGGAGAAGCGGGGAAGCTGCAACTTCCCCCTCAAAGTGGTCCCCAAGCTGGAGCTCGGGAACCAGTGGTCTAAAAAACAGCGCCGAATCAATGGGCTTCGTTTTAGCTAGCGCCCCAACCGGAGAAGTTGTTTCTTAAAAGTAATGAGAAATATAACATTATCAATGCGTAGTAGGGATGAAAGATGGTCGGATTGATGAAGTCCAAAGCCGGCGGCCAAAGTGAGGAATGGAGGATTAGCCGCAATTACGACATATAGCCGGACGAAAGAGCTCTGGCCCAGTCTTGCCTTTGCCGGGTTCGAGCAAGATTGGCCATGGCGCTATAAGGGTATGAAACCGAAATTAGAGTGGCGACCCATAAGTTTGCGAGTCGCTCGACAATAGCATAGCGGGCATCGGGAGAGCCGGTCTCGATGACATGCGGGTAAGGGTGGATATCATCGTACGCCGGCAGGCCCACGCTACCCGGGTTGATGATGAGTTGGCCCGTGGATGCCCGCACTGATCTCGGAATATGTGTGTGCCCACAGGCGATCAGGTCAGCTTCAACTTTGCCGAGGCGTGCGTCGACCTCAAGAAGGGTGGCGGCGCGAATGCGAGTGGGCTCGACAGTTTCCAGAAAATAATCGACATCACTAGTTGGGGTGCCATGGCAGAGTAACACTTCAGGGCAATATTGAGCGCTCGGCTTAAGCGATGCCAGCCATTCAAGCTCCTTTGAAGTCAGGTGAGAATGCGCGAATTCATCCGAAGCGCCCCGTCGGCCTGACCCTTGAGCGATAAGTTGACGCTCGTGGTTGCCGGCAATATGCACCCAGTCTTGAGCCATCAGAAACCGCGCCGTCTCAAGCGGCAGCAGAGGCCCGGATAAACTGTCTCCCAGGTTCACGACCGCATCGACACCACGACGGCTGAAATCTCTGACAACCGCCTCAAGCGCCGGTAGATTTCCATGAATATCCGCGACAATGGCGATGCGCATTTGGCGCATAAGCAAATTATCACCGATTACATTGATGATTTTATTAGGGAAGCCACCAGTTAGTCGGATTTTTTTTCGCCGGCTTTGTCAGTTAGTCAATGGAGTGAGACTTCCCTTCCCCTAGCCACCGGCACTGCCGGTGGTTTTGAACAAAAAAGATTGCATCGACGTAATATTACCCGGAACCGGAAAATTCGACCCCGACTATTTTAGCACGGTTATCGTCGATTAAAATCAAACCGTTGTCCCGAAATCCACCATCAAATCGCGGATTTGGCGCGTAAATCCTAAGCGAAACGCGAAGTTGGACCGATTTTGGCCCGCAGTCGTATTCACCATACGTCGAGGAGCCAAAATCGGGAAACGAGCGTTGCAGCTAGGAGTTACGTGCCTCA
Source organism: Deltaproteobacteria bacterium (assembly GCA_015233515.1). The sequence goes on from JADFXS010000054.1 coordinate 8,585, forward strand.
ATTCCCGCAAGTGGTGAATTAGGGTGTCCAGTGGCCATCTTCAACTATTCTCGGGTAATTTGTAGTTACAAACGCTTTTTTTTATCGCTTCCGCATCCAGACCTTCCATCTTGTAGAGATCGGCCGGTTCGCCCGAAAATCCGTATCTCTTTACCCCCAGACGAATCAATCGACAGCCGACTCCCGAGTCGGCCAAAGTTCTGGCAGTAATTGCCCCGAGTCCGGTGTCCACATGATGATCTTCAACCGTGATGAGCAGGCCGGTTTTGGCGGCCTCGAGGACGGCTTCCTGGTCAAACGGTTTTATGGAGGCAAGGTTCAGGACCGAAAGCTTCAGCCCGTGCTCTCGGACCAGGTCATCCGCGGCCTTGACCGCATAGTGAAAAACAGCGCCGTAGCTCAGGATGGCCCCCTGGTCGCCTTTCCTCACCCAATCGGCCTTGCCGGGAACAAATGCGTAATTGTCGCCAAAAATCGGAGTTCCTGATTCGTCCTTGATTATTGGTGTTTTGGATCTGCCCATGCCGATAAATACATTCCCTGGATGAGCCGCGGCATAACGGACGATTCGGTCGGTTTGGTTGGGATCCGCCGGCATGAAAATGGAAAATCCATACAAGTTCTGTAACAGGCCAAGGTAGTCGATACACTGATGGGTCTGCCCATCTTCACCGACATCAAGACCAAGATGCGTGGAAACGACTTTGATCTGGGTATGGTTGATATCGTTCATCCGCTGCTGGTTGTAGACCTCGTCTACGGCAAAGACTCCGAATGTACTGAAAAACGAGACAAATCCCTCTTTGCTCATATTGCCGGCCAGCGTTGCGGTATGATGTTCCTGAATTCCCGCTTCAAAAAAGGCCTGCCCGGACAACCGGTGGAAAGCATCCATTTTCACCGAGCCCTCGAGGTCACAGGTAAAGCAGAGCACTTTGGGAATTGCTCCAGTGTTGTTCAGCTTGGCCAGATCCTCCAGGACCGCGCCATAAGCGGATCTATTATCTGTCAGCACATCCGCGGCGTATGTCTTGGGCGCCCCGGTTTCGATGCGCGGAATCTCGACCACCGGGCAGAAAGGAGCTTTAAACGCATGAAAAGTTTTTCTTTTCTTTCGAAGAATAGGGATGATATTTTCCTGGCCAAGTTCTTCCAGGGCCTTGGCCGCCTCATCATCCTTGAGGGTGGAGCCGTGGTACTTGGCCTTATTTTCCATGAAAGAAACACCCTTCCCCATGGTAGTTCGGGCCACCAAAACAGTGGGATAGCGGGGATCACCCACTTCCCCGGCGTGAATGCGCCTTAAGGCCTGAAAAAGCTCATCCACATCATGGCCGTCTTCAACATAAATATGGTTCCAACGGGAAGCGCCGTATTCGGCGCGAACCGCCTGGGGCATTATTAAATCGGTGCTCCCGCCGATTTGCAGGTGATTGCGATCGACCACCGCAAAGAGATTATTCAGCTCGTACTTGGCGGCAAACCTTCTGGCTTCGGAAATTTGGCCCTTCTGTTGTTCTCCGTCACCCATTACCACGATCACCTTGGCCTGCTTTTGCTTGAGTTTGAGCGCCAACGCCATGCCCGCCCCCGCGGATAGCCCCTGACCGAGGTTGCCGGTATTCCATTCCACTCCGGGAAGGCAGCATTCAACGTGACCGGTAAAGGAACTTCCTGTCCGCCGGAATTCCATCAACAAATTTTCCTCTGAAACATAACCGAATTCACACAGGACGCTGTATACGCCCGGACTTATATGACCAATGCTCACCAGCAGCCGATCACGCTCCTCCCAGCAGGGGTCCTCCGGGTTATGACGCATCGTGCTATAAAGAAGAAGGAGCAGGTGCAGGGAAGACATCGACCCTCCCGGGTGACCGCTGCCGGCTAGTGTTGTGCTGAGAATGATGCGGCGGGCGCAACGAAGCCACATGTCTTGGAGGGACTTTTTCTGACCCGGAGTTAAGGCCGTTTGGTTTAACGATATCCTGAACATGGCTAAAGAGATTCCTTTCGCGATCTATACTCGGATTGAAAATATCAGATCGGTATATTGATCTGTCGATCTATGACTGTACAATCTCACGTAAGGTCTTTAAGGTGACTTGGTTATCAATTGATATATGAGACGGCCCCTTGATGATCCGAGCCGGGGAACCTTTCGCATCTCCCAAGGAGCTTACGACAAGTTCAGCCTCACTGA
>JADFXS010000054.1:10818-12742 GCA_015233515.1 Deltaproteobacteria bacterium
TCACTGAAGTCTTCATCTTTGGTATAGTCATTGATAGTGATGATGCACTTCAATCCCGCACCCTTCGCGGCGAGGAGACCGTTTCGACTGTCCTCGACCACGATGCCTTCCTCGGCCGTCAAGCCGAGGTGGGTCTTGGCGAGATTGTAAATAGTGGGGTCGGGCTTTTTGGCTTTGACCATGTCTCCGGCCAGGATAAGGTCGAAATATTCTTCCCCGATCAGAGTATGAACGAGGGTTTTGACGGCCTTTTCACTGGCGGTTGAACAAACAGCCAGTTTCACTCCAGCCGCGCGACACTCCTTAAGCAATCGAAGAATCCCCGGCCGGAGGACCATTTTGCCATCTTGGAGCAAACCCATGAATATTTCCGTTTTTCTCTTGTGAACTTTGAGAATCAGATCATCGAGGTTTTCCATGTTTGCGCTCCAACCCCTTAGAAGAAAATCATGGCGTATTCTTTCTTTCCCCCCCGAGATCTTCAACAATCGACAGTAGGCCTCAACGCTCCACTCCACGTCTAATCCCATTTCTTTAAAGGCCGTATTAAATGCCACACGGTGTCCGTCGCGTTCCGTGTCGGCTAGGACGCCGTCCTGATCAAAGATTACTGCTTTCAGTTGAGCCATGTTGAATACCTCCTGCCATATTTTCTGGTTTTCTTGATAGAGACAAGCCCTGATGAAAAATCGCGGGCTTTCTCTTCAAGTTTGATATATAACAAAAAAAAACGTTTATTACCATGAGCGGCCTTAAACAAGAAATTTGGCTACTCGGCTGCCTACGAAATCAACCATTTGCTGGGTTGCCTTGGAAAATTCCTGAGCCGTGGCCACCAAAGCGGGATGACTGTTGAACTCCTGATTGGTATAACCGTCTTCAGCGTATCCCCGGGCAAAGTAAGGGATGCGCAAGAGTTTATCCATAACCGCTGAGGGCACGGGTTCGTCTATCTGCGGATCAAATTGCAGGTGACGTCCTTTTTCCAGTAGTTCGGCCAAAAAATTTGGTGGTAAGGTATAAACGATATCGGCTCCAGCCGCCTTCTCCAGATGCCAGCTGCGGAGCACCCCGTCGACTATCGGGCTCATTCGCACGGAGCACAGGAGCATCTTGCCGGAATATTCGGAATTTTTTGCCACCAAATGACATGCTTTTTTAAAAATGGCAATTTCCGCCCACCGTAAATCACTCTCACTGAGATCGATGTTTCTTTCCAAAGCCTCTTTGTTGAGGTTTCCCAAGGTGCCATATCGACTGCTCATGGCGGTGATTACAGATCTCCATTGACTCAGGTCTACCCCGTTAGCCCGGGCTTCTTGTAAGCCAGCCGTTACCGCATTCATGCACGCGATAAATTGAGGAATCATAAAGGAAAGGGTATTGTTTGTCGGAATCCCCATAGCCGTAAGACGCTGAATCACCTGGTATCCTTCGGCGGTTCCGGGGACCTTGACCATGACATTCGGCGCGAGCGAACGGATATCAAGGGCCTGGGCCATCATTTTATCGACATCCTGCCGTAAACGCGGATCCACTTGCCCCGAGATATACCCATATTTAAAATTAGTCTTTTCAAACATGGGTCGGTAAATTTCCGCGCCTCGCTTAACTATCTCTTTATAAGTTTTCCAAAAAACGAGTTCCGTATCAAGACATCGATCCGCTTCAATGGACGCATCGATCCATTTGGTCCAATAATCGGTATCGTCTTTGATCGCATTGTAAGAAAGCGGCGGGTTGGTTGTCACACCTCGGAAAAGATTATCTTCCGGGTTGTTGTTTTTATGGTAAAGACGGTCCAGCCATTCCGTCATCTCACTTGGATTCGCCGCTTTTTCAATCATCGACCTTCGCCACTTGGCAAAAACTGTTTGGTTATTGCTATGCACAGTCATGTCAATTGTTAAAGTTACATCCTTAC
>JADFXS010000054.1:12752-13449 GCA_015233515.1 Deltaproteobacteria bacterium
ATATTTCCGCTTGAGGTTTTACCTCAATCACTCGTCCACAAACACGCTTTTCAATCTTGACGTTCCTCCCTAAACAAACTATTGTTTCACGTATTGGCAATTCCTAAACCAGTAGTAATCATCAATCAAAAAAAGTATCCAACTCAGCCCAGGCCATTATTTACAGTCAGGAATCCACCGGCATTTCTTACGCAAGCAGGAATCAGGATATGATAGTTGAACCACTAGATTTTCAGCTTCACGGTATAACGAAAGATATTTAAAGGGTAGTGGAATTCCGGTTCCGGCATTAACCTTTGTGCTGTAAATCTGACATTGCATAAAAAATTGAAGCTTCCCGCGCCTAACACCACTAGGAATCTTCGACATGTGATGTCATAATACCAGTCTTATCAGGCTAAATAGATTGCGAGTGCCGCGCTCATAGTTCCTGATACTAAATCGATAATATACGACTCTAACGTGTTTTTGATGTTTTCCCGATCGGATAAGGATAGTTATCCAATTACAAACCTATACTGTTTTAAATATCTTAATGGACAGTCAAGTTTTTTTGCATAGAAAATTTGCATAAATTAGGCAGTCCGAGTCCGCTATAACTCGCGGCGGCAAGTTAAATAAATTATGTTGAGATAGATTTCGGGTCCGAGGATGACGGAAATTGTTCTTGGCGGGAAGTAAATGACATAATGTGAGT
>JADFXS010000580.1 GCA_015233515.1 Deltaproteobacteria bacterium
CTTGGGCCGGCATCGACAAAATTGTCGTTTTACCGGCCCGTAAGACTGACATATTTGTCGATTTTTTTAAGACCGCTCTTGGACTTTAGAGCTTTTACATATTATTTTAGCATGTTATACAAAAATATTTCTTTGGCCCACCTATTGCTTTAGTCATATTACGACGTCCTTTTTTAGACTGGCTTTATACTCTTGACTTGCGGCGCGTGGTGGTTTATGGGCCTGGAAAACGCTCTCATCGCTTCCTTCAGACTGATGAGAAGTCGTCTGCTACCTATTCCGGCAGCGTCGACCGAGACGAATTTTTCCATGAACCCATCCTTTGTCCGCCCTTTGGGCGCCGGAAAGAATATGACGGATTTTTTAACCGCCAGAAATGAATTACTCGAGAACCTCACCGGCCGCGGTCGTGGTTTACCCTTTATCCTGGAATACACCCGACTCATGGACGAGCATATCCAAAATTTGCTGTCCCGAGCCGTCGACGGAGAAATTCTCCCTGCAGACCTGACTTTAGTCGCCCTGGGCGGCTATGGTCGCGGCGAACTAGCCCCGTATTCAGACGTGGATATCCTGTTTCTCACTAGAACCTCGGCGGAACAGAATAAATTCCGGCCCGTGATCGAAAGCATCCTGTATCCCTTGTGGGATCAAAAACTTACTGTCGGCCATGCGGTCCGCACTCCCGAGCAGTGCGTATCCTTGGCCCAATCTGATCTGACGATTCTGACCGCCTTGCTGGACGCCCGCTTCTTGGATGGCGATCAGATGCTGTTTGAAGAATTTGACGGACGACTGAAACGCTTTCTGAGCGCGAAAACTCAGCGTCAAAGCATATTCCAACGAATCAAGGCGTCGATCGCGGAACGTCACCGGAAATATGGCGCCAGTCCTTACCTCCTCGAACCTAATGTCAAGGAAGGTCAAGGCGCGCTACGGGATATCCATGCCATGATCTGGATCGGCGAGGCTTATTTCGGGGCGAGAAACCTGCCGGAGCTGGAAAACAGCGGGTTTCTGACCAAGACCCGCATCGCCGATCTGGTGGTGACTCACGAATTCATGTCCGACGTCCGAATGCACCTTCACCGCCTGGCCGCTCGTAAGACCGACACTCTGACCTTTGAGATGCAGGAGGGAGTCTGCCGGGAACTGGGCTACCAAAACAACGGCCATTTATCCGCCGTTGAGGAGTTCATGCGGGATTATTACACCCATGTGTTCCGAACCAAGGCGGCTCTGGATTATTTCTTGAGCCGAGTCCACGAAAGCTTGGTCAAACCCGGTTTACGTCGAGAACCCGAGTGGAGCCAAAGGGTGGAAAAAGGTTTGACTATCGCGGCCGGACAGCTGGAATTAGCCGGCCGAACCGAGATACGGCAGCGCCCAATACTTTTAATGAGGGCTTTCGAGGTCAGCGCCGCATCCAATCTACCCGTCAGCCAACGGTCGATAGAGCTGATTCGTACTAACCTGGATTTGGTGGATGAAGCCTACCGGCAAGACCCCAAGATAGCGACCACTTTTCTCAAAGGCCTGGCGGCGCCGTTAAAATCGATCAAAAATTTGGATCACTTGGACTTGATGCAGGATCTTGATCTATTGGCCGCCTATCTCCCGGAATTGGCCGCGGTCCGGGCTCAAGTCCAGCATGATGCTTACCACGTCTATACCGTGGACGTGCATCAAATGATGACTTTAAGAGAAATTAAAAAAATGGCGGTGGGCTGGTATGACGATGAAGATCGAGGCTTTGACCGCGAAGTAAGCCGGGAAGTCATCAAGCCGGAAATTCTGGCTCTGGCGGCTTTGCTGCACGATATCGGCAAAGGCCATGGGCAGGACCATGCTCGACGCGGCGCGGAAATGATTCCGGTCATCGGCCAACGCCTGCACTTATCCCCGGAAGACACCGACACCCTCCAGTTCCTGGTGGCCCAACATTTATATATGTTCCACATCTCCTTGCGTCGCGATCTGACTGAAGAAAAACTGATCACCGACTGCGCCCGGGACATTGGGGACCTGGACCGGCTGAACATGCTCTATTTGATCACCGCGGCCGACTCCCGCGCTACCGGTCCCGGAGTCATGAACAATTGGAAAAGCACTCTGCTCAAGGACCTTTATTCCAAGGTTCGCCGTATTCTGACCAAAAGCGGCTTGGCCGGTAAGGATACCGCGCAGAGGATCGACCAGATGCGCTTGGGAACGGTCAAATTATTGGAAGCCCAAGGCCTGACCAACGACGAAATAGATACTTACCTGTCGCAGATGCCCGCTTACTATTTGGCGGTCATGATCGACTCCGGACAGATAGCCAACCATGTCCTTGTGCAGCGGCAACTTAACAACGGCCGCCAGCTGGTGT
>JADFXS010000581.1:0-1701 GCA_015233515.1 Deltaproteobacteria bacterium
GTTTTCTGAGTGATGGTAACGATCATTGCAGGTCCGAAAAACGGTCGGCCCCAACGTCTGGTCATCCGTATGATCATCGAGCGGGATTTGACTACCGGCAGAATGGCAATGAGCCAGGGCGTGGGATACACGGCCAGTATTGCCGCTCAAATGATTGTCCAGGGCGAGATCAAAGGCGCCGGGCTTCTTTCCCCGGTTGATAGCATACCTTACAAACCATTCATGGCCGAGTTGGCTCGGCGCGGAATACGAGTCGAAGAAGAAAAGACTTGGTTGGATTAAACCACGCGCGTCCCAATAATGATGTGTTTGAATAACAACCCACAAATAAGGAGGTATGTATGATGGGAAAAAGCAAATGGATGGGTATTTTGATCATCACGCTCATGGTTTTTGGTTTGGCGGTGACCGCCGGGGCCGTGACCCTGGAAGAAATCATCCAGAGAGGCGAACTGGTTGTGGCCTGCCAAACCCAAGGCCCCCCCTTCAGCTTTGTGGATAAAAAGGGAGAGCGGACCGGTAGCTCCATTGAGTTATGCAAGGTTCTAGCCCAGGAAATGGGCGTAAAAATCAAGTTTTTAGATTACGACTGGGACGGCTTGATTCCGGCTCTCCTCTCCAAGAAGGCCGATATGCTGGCCGCGGACATGACGGCGACCCCGAAACGAGCCCTAAAGATCAATTTTACCAACCCCTTTGTCGTGACCAAGATGTGCGCCTTTACCAAACAGGACAGCGCGATCAAGGCTCTGGCCGATGGTAAAAAGGAAGGCCTTAAAATCGCCGTGCTTTTGGGTTCCACCGGTGAAAGCACCGCCAAGAAGCTCTTCCCCAAAGCGGAAATCAAACCTTATAAAGGCGGCGGTCCCCTTCTGCTCGACGCAGTACTCCAAGGGCATGCCGATTTCGGCGTGAACGACGAATCGGCGGTTACCGGCCAGTTAGCCAGTTTCCCCCCCAACAGCATCCGCATTTTAAAGGAAAAATTATCCCAGGAACCCCTGGCTTTCGCCGTGCGCTATGATTCGCCGGAACTTCGGGAATGGATCAACCTGTTCTTCGAAACTGCCAGGATGGACGGGCGGATGGATCAAAACCTGAACTATTGGGTAAATTCCAACGAATGGGAAAAAGAACACAAATAAACTTATAACCGGTGGAAAGGGAAAAGATGGGGACACTCCCGGCCGAATATAGTCATTACAGGCCAGTACCAGGTTTTTGTTCCCCGGATATTTCCCTTTCCCACGCACTTTATGATTTCGATGGTTATTTCTTTAGCGCTGATAAAAATCCATAAAGCCCCATGATCAAAACTTTTAATTTTCGCGTTATTTGGGAATACATGCCCCTCTATCTCCAGTGCCTGTCAGCGACAGCCTGGATATCTCTCCTTTCCCTGATCGGGGCTCTACTAGTGGGGATGCTGGCCTGCCTGATGCGCTTGAGCTCCTCAAAACTGCTTTCGAAAACCGCGGGCGCCTATATAGAAATCATCAGGTCCACCCCTCTGCTGGCCCAGCTTTACTTTTTTTATTTTGGATTACCCAGTCTAGGACTGCGATTAAACGAATCCACCACCGGAATCTTGGCTCTGACCCTGAACAGCGGCGCTTATATGGCCGAAATCATCCGCGCCGGCATTGTCACTATTTCTCACGGCCAGATTGAAGCCGGCATCGCTTCGGGTTTAGGCTATTT
>JADFXS010000581.1:1721-2368 GCA_015233515.1 Deltaproteobacteria bacterium
GTGCAACAAGAAATTATTTTGAAGAGTTATAACAACACTGCATTACAAGCAACTATAACAGTTTTACAGGCACATCTATCAGGAATTTACTGTCATTGATCTCCTTGATGGAACTGACCAGAGCCGGACAGCTCATGACTTCGGAAAGATTCATGCCCGCCGAAGGCTTCCTGACCACCGCGGTATTTTACCTGCTGTTGTATTATGTTCTTAAATTCTTGTCCCATTGGAGCCAGAAACGGCTCATTTTCAGGGAAGCTCATTAAAGGCGGATTTTTGTATGTGGGGTCATTACGCGGAGCAATTATTTCAGACCCTGCCCCTATTTTTTAAAGGACTAGGGATGACCGCCCTGGTTTCCGGCCTGGGCATCGTCTTCGGAACCATACTCGGCAGTCTCTGGGGTATAGCCCGGGCCAGCACGAAGAAATGGCTCTCTATTCCTATCGGCCTGTGGGTGGACCTGATCCGGGGCACACCGTTTCTGGTTCAGATTTTCATTGTTTTTTTTATACTGCCGGAATTAGGTTTGGAACTGGAAGCATTTTCCGCGGCGATACTGGCGATGACCAACATGGCCGCCTGTTTCATCTGTGAAATCGTCGCCGGCGGAATTATGGCCGTGCCGAGGGGTCAGATAGAGGCCG
>JADFXS010000582.1 GCA_015233515.1 Deltaproteobacteria bacterium
TACACGGTGGTGGCCACTTTTGCTTAAAGGCATGCATGAGTTTTTATGAATTTGGATAGGTTACGCGAGGGGATCGCTGATATGATCCGGGCCATCAAGGATAAGCCTGATTTTCCGGAATGGCTGACCCGGGAATTAGCGTTTCATGCAGAAACCTAACCCTGCCCCAGGGATTTGGCTACACAAACAGATCAGTTGTACCTTGATGCGGTCGCATGGCATCACAATTGCTTTACCTTCCTATCAATTAGTGCTATCATGGCCGGCAGTTTGCGAACGAGCCAGGAATATACGGAATATATAACATTAGCAGTAGTGATGACATGCTACTCCTTTCGCCGGAATACGGACGGGCGAGGGCATTCCATCAAGAGTGCGCTGATTCTGAGTTTGACAATAATTATCCAGATAATAGGTTGTCATCAGATGTATATTGAAAATTTGTTAGAAGCGATCCAAACAAATCAAATCCGAATCAGTGATCATGCCGATGAAGAAGCTGAATCAGATGGTCTCACATTCGATGAGATATATTTCTCAATTTTTCATGGTGAAATTATAGAGCGTTATCCTACTGACAAACCATATCCAAGCTGTTTGGTCTGTGGCCGGGCGCCTGGAGGCGATCCAGTTCACTCCGTCTGGGCTTATAATATCGAGAATCATTGGGCTGTTTTGATTACGGTGTATCGGCCTGATCCGGACAGATGGATTAATTGGCGAGAGAGGAAAAGATAATGATTCCTTTTGAAAATTGTCCTATTTGCGGAAATAAGTTGATAGGAAAAGAGGTAGAGAAGCTCTTGCGGGGGGGAGTGAATACCGCTCTAGTTAAGGTTCACGCGGAGGTCTGCCTCAGATGTGGTGAACGATTATATTCATCAGAAACGGTTCGTTGCTTTGAGCTGATTAGAGCCAGGCTAAGCCGACAAGAGACGGCGGGATTTCAACCACTGGGACAGTCCTTCTTTATTCCAAGCTGTGACACCGATCATTTCCCGGGATAATTAATTCCACATCAGGCTGGCGCCTTACTGGGAGTGCAAATGCCTGATCTTAACCGGGCGGAACGGTATGGAGACTTACACGGTGGTGGCCACTTTTGCTTAAAGAGATGCAGGAGCATCAACTGATAGACCATATTCAATTTAATATATAGGGATGTGCAGTCCGTTTGGAGTCGACCGACCGGTTCTAGACCATGTCGGCTAATCGTAAGATTAAGCCGGCCCAGGTGGTGAGGAGAGCCTTTTTCTTCTTGACCCTTGATCAATACCATGTTAACGGAATAGAATGTTTTATACAAGAGATGAGCATGGTTTAACTGTGGCATGGTGGTGAAATCATTTTGGTATCAGACGAGTTTTTTATTTCGATCATGAAAGGAGCAAAAATGGTAACTAATCACGATGTTGTCCAAAATAAAGACGCTGCCTCAACCACTAAAAAAAAGGACTGGCAGATGCCGGCACTGAAGGAAATTGACTACACATCTACGGCTCTTACCGAACCAAATGCAGGTGGGGATTTAGCTAGCTATTCATAGGCCGCTCCAGACCTAATGTTTTAAAATCGTCACAAAATAGGCGGCAACTTTGACATCAAGCGGGATCCCCGGTCGTCTGTTCCTTCAGAAAAGATGCTCAACTGAGAGTCTCATACCTGATAACGGCAACATACCGAAGAATCGCGATTCATTTCAGGGGCGTAGACTTATGTTGAACAGGCAACTGGTTGCTATCAAAACAGATATAGTTGAGTCGGAATGATGCCCTATCAGGTTCTATTTTTGCATTGCCATAACATTAACGGCGAAAACAGAGGCGGCTTCGCCAAGCACGTAGATGTTCCCGGGAAGCTGCTGGCCGAACATTCCGGTTGGCGCACCTCGGATATTGATTTACTCCATCCAGACCTTGCCGGAGCTGCCCTCAACTGTGACATCCTGGTTATCCACACGATGACCAGCCCAGTGATTGAATCGATAATTCGGCCGCGGAGGGCGAGCCGCCGGCCAAAAGTATACGAGATAGGCGACAACCTTCTGGCGCTGGGAGACCGGTTACCTCCAAGCTAACCCCAGCGCCGTCCGCTGGTTCGGCAAGACATTTTTTACTACGCCTGGCTGTGTGATGCACTCCAGGTGTATGCGCCGGGATTGATAGATTGCTTTGGCGCCCTAAATAATACCCGGTTAGTGGCGGATTGTTGCATTCCTGTGCCGTCCCGGATGCCGGAAAAACCGTCTGGATTTGTCTTCGGCTGGGGCGGCACGATCAGCCATAGGCACGACCTGGAGCCGATCGCTCCGGTAATTATCGAAATGTGTACAGGTATACTCGAGAATGCGTTCCGGAGCCGGT
>JADFXS010000583.1 GCA_015233515.1 Deltaproteobacteria bacterium
TTATCTAGCTTTACGGTAAAATCTACATTTTGAACCATGCAGCCTTCCGGCGTGAGGATTTGGATCGGGGCAAAGTTGAGCAAAGACCTGATACCGGTTTTGAATAACCGGTTAGCCACATCTTGCGCCCAAGCGGCTGGGGTGGCGATAACTCCAATATCAACGCGGCCCACTTCCTCCAAGACCTGGGGCATATCGTCGATGTGGGAGATTCTCAGGCCATGCTGCAAGACCTGGTCGACCTTCCTGGGATCATTATCAAAAGCGGCGACAAAATGGTAGCCATGTTTATGAAAGTTGTCATGGGCGACTAGAGCGCTCCCCAAATTACCGATGCCGACCACGGCCATTCGCCAGATCCGATTCAACCCCAGTATCTTTTTTATCTCGCCCAGCAGCTCTGCGGTGTAATAGCCCACTCCTCTGACGCCGAACTCGCCGAAGTAAGCTAAATCCTTTCTGATTTGTGCCGGATTAACGTCGCATAACTGGGCCAGCTTTTCGGAGGAGACGATATTAACGTCCTCTTTAATCAGATGTTCCAGTTTCCGGTAGTAGAAAGACAATCTGGTAATCGTAGCCGGTGGGATTTTTGAAGATTTCATGGCTCTTTATTCGTACTCTTGGTCTGGAATGATCCCGCGGGGAAAAGGCCCGAAGCCGAGTTCACTAGTTCAAGAAAAAGCATACTGCCGGGCTGTGCTTTTTTCCGGGTGAACGAACAAATTGACATGTTTTATGATGAGCGGCCGTTTTACATGTGAAAACCTGCACAAATCATGACAAAAAAATACACACTTAAGCAGTGTGATGACGCTTCGGCGGGCGGGGATAACCACCCACCGAAGCGGTTTGCTACGGGGTATTAGCCAAAGATCAGTTTGGCGATCTTGTCGGCCATGGGGTAAGCGTAGAGCAGGATCAAGCAGATGACGAGGGCATAAATACACAGAGACTCGATCATGGCCAGACCGATAAGCATGGTCACGGTGATCTTGCCGGATGCCTCAGGGTTCCGGGCGGTGCCTTCAACAGCACCCTTGACCGCGATGCCTTGGCCAATGCCGGTTCCAAAGGCGGCGATGCCGATGCCGAAGCCGGCCGCGGTTACGGTGGCGGCGAAGACCTGCAGGGCGGCCGTGGACACGGCGGCGTCAGCCGCAAACACAAGAGTCGACATACCCAGGACAAAGAAGACCGTTAGCACCGTGGACGCGAAAACCTTTCTTGACATCTTTATTCCTCCTAATTAAATGAAAATGGTTTTTGTAAAGCGCCTTCTCCCAAAATGATATCTGTAGGAACTAATTGAACCTGTTTGTAATTGTTTTTTGGACCGACTTACGGTCATTAGACAGCAGGGCCGGCTTGATAAGTTGATAAGTCAGACGGCCACGCTTTTCTTCAACCGGCTGGCCAGCAAGTCTTTGATGCCGGAGCAGGCCAGTAATCCCAAATTGATGACCACCACGGAAAGCCCCAGAATGATGGCCAGTACGTTGACCTGCCGGGAAAAAATCAGGATAAAGAGAATGGCTCCGGTGGCTATGAGACGGAGATAATACTTGATTACGACCACCACCGGGGACCCTGGAGTATCTGGGTTTAGTGCTTTTCGGAGTATCCGGTACAGTAAATGAAAATTGGCGATGGCCAGCAAGCCGCCGGCCAAAATACCGCAACTTACTGAAAATGGAAAAAATATCAGGCTGGACAAAAGCATCGCGGCCAAGATAATCCAATTCCTCTTGACCAGATTTCTTCTCAATGCCTCTTCCGAGGTGATGATTGTCGGATCGTTCATTTTTTATCTTTGTTTTTCAGCTTCATGCCGATGACATACATGTTTCTGAACCCGGCCACGATGCCGACGAGCAGAAAAATGATGGTGAACAAAGGCTTCGTGCCCAGCCATTGATCGAGGAGGTAATATCCGATGAAAAAACCAATAATCGTAGCTAGCACGACAGAAATGCCCATAGTGCTGGCATAAGCTAACAGCCTGATGTATTCCCTGGTATCTTCTTTCATAACGTTTTCATGGCGCCCCCGCGCATCCGGCGTAGAAAAGTCAGCTTCGCGGCACCACAGGGTCCAATACGAAATGAGCCTCCACTAACTGGAGCGATTTCTAACACGGTGCACCGCCAAAAGTCAACTTTTTTTTGCCCGGAGAGGGGCTGTCCGAGGAAATTCTTCGGCTCCTGCGCCAGCCTGGCCATTACGCCCTTAAACCCTCTGTGTGGCGCTTTTTTCCTCTTCCGTCCGACGTCTCAAAACACATCCGATTGGGTTACCCGGATTACCTCGGTCAGGGTTGTCGTCCCATCCAGCATTTTGTCAATGGCGCTCTGACGC
>JADFXS010000584.1 GCA_015233515.1 Deltaproteobacteria bacterium
CCCTCAACAGTCTATCCCTGACCAACCTGGGCCGGCGACTGGGTGGTTGGCTGCGGGACAATATTTACAAACGAGCCGCTTTTTTTTCTCTGTGGGATCTCAGCCACCTGGCTAGGCAAGCCGGTGGGTCGTGCCGCCTGCATTGGGCCTCGGTCGGTCTTTTACCTCAGGACTTGACCCGTTGGGCTTATCACTTTGAGTCGCAACCCTTGATACAGCGTAGTCCTTTCGGGGCTTTTCTAGGCTTGGTGGCCGATGTCCGCTACCAGTGGCGAACCGATAACCTGGTTTTGAATCCGGATCTCAGAGTACCCCGGCATTCGCGTTCTTATCTGCGGCCGGTCAGTTATGTCCCATGGTTCGGTTCCTCAAAGGTCGTTGCCACGCGACAAAACATTTTCTCCGATCCGCCCGGCGGCGATGAGTCGCCGGGCGACAAATCTTTATTCCATGTTATAATTTAACCCCTTTGCGCCCGCTTCGCGATTAGGCGGTGGATTCATTCCCTACGGTGCAAAAAACGATACGTCTCTCTTCGCCGCTTTGCGATTGAAGGAACGTCCTCGTTGGATTCATTCAACAATCTGCTGAAACCGATTTGTTATTCCTTTATCCGGTACACGGTAAAACCACGTTCAGCAAATTGGCTTTCCAAACATTTGGATTGAAAATAACGCCAACGGGCGAGAACATTCTGGTCCGCCAAGCCGGACAGATATGAGGTCAATAGTTGATCGTTCGCCATAATATGAGTTGTTTTCAGTTGTTTAAATATGTTCTTGGCCTCTTCGGCGCTTGAGGACCGAGCCAGAATATCTTGGATCATTTCCCCGGAAAACCAAGTCTTAAAAACATAGTTTCGCCGGAAATAATATCCCCGATCTCCGGCAAAAAGCAGCAATATCCGTGAAGTATCGGGTAAAGATTTATTTATGAATTGAATGGCCGGATAAAAATCCAGCTTACGGGCCAGATACTGATCCCGGCTTTCCCGGCCGGTCAGGTAGGGCCCCGGGTCGACTCCCCGCCAAAACTCTTGGGTGTAAGAGGCGTTAAAGGCCAGCATGGCGGCGGTAATCAACAATACCGCTAGGCGAGCGGCGGCAATCCGGCCGCGGATCGTCAATACTTCGTGGAGCCGGAATAAACCGATACAGCTCAAGATGACCAGGGCTGGCAGGACCGGGGCGATATAGCGAACCGCGGTGCCCCCCAAACAGGCCAGGGTCAGTATCCAGACAGCACTGATGACGGCCAATAAGCCGGTCCCGGCTGTTCGTGGTTTGATCAGCGCCAATACAGGTAAAAAGAGCAGAAAGGGGTTGAGCACGCCGTCAAAGAACCGAGGGTCATGATCCTGACCTTGGAGGAAGAAACGGAAGGGAATCAGTAGGTAATCGAGCCATGATTCACCGTACAATAAATTCCTCTGGACGATGGTGGTAATCTTTAGTTCCGGCGGGATAATATCCCCCAAACCAAACCAGGAGTTTAAAAGAGGGAAAAAAGGGTTGCCGGTCAGTATCAAATTCTTGATAGCCCAAGGAGCAAAGATTACTCCGGCGATGGCCAACCAAATGGCCGTCCAACCTACGGCTCGCCCAAAACGGCTGAAACGGGCTTCGATAAACGCGGCTCGTTGTAGACTGATGAAAAAGACAACCGGTGACAGGAGGGGCAAGATGATAGCCCCTTGATACTTGGTCCCCAAAGCCAGGCCGATAGCCGAGGCGGATATAATAAAATATTTCCACTGATTGGTTTCCCGCCAACGGATCAAAGCCATGATTCCAGCCGTCACAAAAAATGTCAGGCCCAGATCCACGTAAGCGGAAGCGCTCAGGCGCATGACTAAAGGGATGGATATGAAAGATAAGGCCCCCAATAGCCCCCAAGTAGAATTCAAATGCCGACGCAAAAATAAAAAGATCAACCAGGCGGTCAGAAGACCAAAACCGTGATGAATGAAGTGGGCGATTACATCGATGTTCAATATCAGGGGGATAGTGTAGAGCAGGTCGACATTCATGGGATAATAAGAAAAGACCGCCCACGGGGTCTCGACAAAATGTCCGGCCTTGACCCATAGTTGAGGGATAGCCAGATGATGGATCAGCTCATCTTTTTCCCAAGGTGGGACTAAATCCAGAAGTCCAACGTAAATGACGGTGGCCAAGATCAGAAGGGACAGGACTACCCGAACGGTTCGAATAGCTGGTGAAAAATTATCAGGATGAGGAGAAGAAAGACGGTCGGTAGTTTTTGAGTAAGTCACTCATTTCCAGCCAGTCATCCAGGTGATTGTTAACAGTGCTTTTTACGCGATTTTTCCGACGGTCGGTCTTACAGTCA
>JADFXS010000585.1 GCA_015233515.1 Deltaproteobacteria bacterium
TCGTGTTAGGAGCCGCCCATGTCGATGTTTTGGAACCTGATCCGGTTATTTACCGCTTAGTCAAACCTCAACTGGATAGCTTGACCACGATTATGCCTCAAGCGCGCTCGACGGTGAACCTGCACCAGGCTTCTCCGCAGGCCTATCTTTCGAAAACCGGGCAACGGTTTGAATTGATAGATATTGCACCGGAATTTCTGGATCAGGGCCAGGCCAACAAATACATCTTCACCGAAGAAGGTATTCAAGAACTGGTTGGTTCTCTATCAGAGCGAGGAATATTATCCATATCCGTGGCTATAGGAGAATTCACGGTTTATGCGGTTAAAACCGCCGGGACGATCAAAAAAGCCTTGGCTGATCTCGGGCTGGAACACCCGGAGCGCCATATCATGGTCTATCGTTCGTCGTGGAACGCCCGACTCTTGGTCAGCCGGACGCCTTGGACTAACGAGGATATAACCCGGCTTCAAACGTTCTGTTCGGATAGATCCTTTGACACTTGTTATTTTTCCGGGCTGGATCCGACCACGGTTAACGTGTGGAACGATCTGCCGGCCGTATCGTTTGAAGACGGGACCGTATCCTCGGCCGGCAGCGGAGTTAAGGACGCCCTGATGGACGAACTGATGGCCTTATTTTCTCAAGACAACAAGGCCGGGGCGGTCTCCACTTTTTTCAATCTGGCGCCGTCTACATATGATCGGCCTTTTTTCTACTCGATCCTGAAACTCAGTCGAGCCGCCGATGTTTTGAAAAGGATAGATATCATACCCCGTCCGGAAATGGGTAATCTGATAAATCTGGCGGTTCTCTCTCAAGCGGTGATTTTTGCCCTGATTGTTCTGCTGCTGCCCATGCTGCGGCGACGAGCCCTGCACATGAGCTGGTCCGGCGTGGGGGTGAGCATCGTCTATTTCATGTGTTTAGGTTTGGGATTTTTATTCATTGAAATAACCTTGATAGAAAGATTTACCTTTTTTCTCAACGATGCGGTTTCAGCCTTTGCCATTGTTATATGCGCCATGCTTATTTTTTCCGGCCTGGGCAGCGGTTTTTCCAGCCGTTATGTGGATCGAACCGCCAAGGGTATCCGACTGGCCGGCGGCGCCGTGGTCATCATGATCATCCTCTTCATTTCCGCCCTTTCTCCGCTGTTGAATCTCGTGATGTCCTGGCCGATTTTGGCCAAAGCCGGCTTGATTATCGTTATTTTGGCCCCACTGTCCTTTGTTTTGGGTATGATGTTTCCTCTAGGTTTATCGACTTTCAGCGCCGAACGTTCCGGTTTTCTGCCTTGGGCGTGGAGTATTAACGGCGCTTTTTCGGTCATTGCCACGCCGCTGGCGAATATACTTGCCGTCACTTATGGTTACTCGGTAGTATTCATTGCCGCCGCCGGCCTGTATCTGTTGGCCGCTTTGGCCGGAGCCAAATTGAATTCCAAGTAATGTTTGGATATACGAATTAATTAAAGGAGTTATAGACATGAAAAAAGCGGGCTGGGTATGGTGGTTGACTTTAACCTTATTTTTAATGGTCATCGGGTTCAGCGCGGGTCAGGTTCAAGCGGAATCCTGGACTTTTGACGCCTACCAGAAGGCATCCAAGGCCAGTGGACGAAACATGGCCATTACCGAGGCGGAGTTCAAGGCTATTCAACAGCGGAAGGAAAAAGCCGTGGCCTTGGTGGAGAAATATCTCAACGAAAAATTCGGCAAAGCCGATCCGGCCGTGGTCAAGGCTTTCCGGGAAGTCCCTCGGGAATACTATCATTATAACTATCAAGCCGATCGAGGCATTGTTTCCACGGCTTACGAAGGCGATCCCAAGCCCTGGGGAATCGGTTATGGATCGGCTTTGAGCGATTATCTGGGTCAAGCCTACATGACTCAATTGGCCAAGCCCACCCCCACGGATGTGGTTTTGGAAGTAGGGACCGGCAGCGGCTTCCAGATTTCCTGGTTGTCGCGTATCGTCAAGCAAGCTTATTCGGTGGAAATCATCAAGCCGCTAGGCGAAAAGGTGGGTAAGATTTTCGAACCGCTGGGATATGGCAATGTCCATTCCAAAGTCGCGGACGGTTACTTCGGATGGCCGGAGGTGGAAGGCGGTTTCGATATCATCATGGTTACCTGCGCCGCCTCTTATGTTTCCCCGGAATTGCTCAAGCAGCTTAAGCCCGGCGGCCGGATGATCATTCCCCTTGGCGGTAACAACTTCAAAAAAGGACAGTTATTATACGTTTTCACCAAGGACAAGGACGGCAAGGTCCACTCCAAAAAGGACATGGGCGTCTTTTTCATTCCCATGACCGGTGAAATTCAGAAACGACCCCAACCACAAGG
>JADFXS010000586.1:0-990 GCA_015233515.1 Deltaproteobacteria bacterium
GAGAAAGGAAAATCCATGCCCAAAGTATCAATCCCCTATGGCCGCCAATCCCTGACCGCCGATATCCCGGAAGGCCGGCTTTTGTTTTCCGGAGAAACGGCTTCGCTCCCGGCGCTGGACAATCTGGAAGATTATTTATGGCGGAAACTCGATAACCCGATTGGGTGCGCCCCCTTGAAGGACCTTGTCGCCACCGGGAATCGTTTTCTTATCCTGGTGGAAGATAACACTCGCCACACTCCGGTGAAAAGGATACTGCCCGTCCTGTTGGCCTACCTGGAAAAAGCCGGCGTTCCCTTGGCCAAGGTGGAAATCCTCACGGCGCCCGGGACGCATCGAGTCATGACCGATGCCGAACTGGAGGAAAAAATCGGCGCGGAAGTTTTAAGAAAAATAAAAGTAATTCAGCATGATTTTGAAGATACTTCGTCCCTGGCCGACCTCGGGACGATCCAGGTCGAGTCGAGCCGGATTCCGGTCCTGATCAATCGAAAAGCCTTGGAAGCCAATTTTATTATCGGGTTGGGAGACATCGTTCCCCACTGCGACGCCGGGTTCTCCGGGGGGGCCAAAATCCTGCAGCCCGGAATTTGCGGATACGCCACCACGGCCGCCACTCACGTCTCCGCTGCCTTGCTGGACCAGATTCCCCTGGGGGATGTCAACAGCCCCTGCCGGGCCGGTATGGAAAAAGTGGCCGGTCAGGTAAATCTGCGGTTCATAATCAACACCATTAAAAATTGCCAAAATGAAGTGGTGGAAATCGTCACCGGCGATTTTGTCGCGGCCCACCGGGCCGGAGTCGTCGTTTCCAAACAAAGCTTTGGAGTCAATATCCCGGCCCTGGCCGATGTGGTGATTGTCAGTTCCTTTCCCTGCGACATCGATTGGTGGCAAGGGGAGAAAGGCTTGATATCCGCTTTTTTTGCCGTGAAAAAAGGCGGCGTAATCATCTGCGCTTCACCCTGTCCGGAAGGCTTGGAACATAAT
>JADFXS010000586.1:1001-2346 GCA_015233515.1 Deltaproteobacteria bacterium
ACTGGGTGAAAATGTCTTAGGCCGAAGCTTGTGCGCTGGCCCGGAAGTCTTCTCCCGAAGATACGGCGGTTGATTTGATCTCATCCGATCTGGCTATCCCCAACAGCCGTATTCGCGAAGCCGTCGATGTTTTTTGGATCTCGGACGGTCTGAGCCCGGAGGATATCCGGTTGCTGGGTTATACAAAATTCGAGACCCTGCAGCAAGCGGTCGATGCGGCCTTGGAACGATTCCCCAATGGCGGCTTCGGTGTTTTGCCTCGAGGCGGCGACTGCCTGCCAATCCTGAAGGCTTAAAAGTTGTCCCGATGAAAATAGTGATTTTGGACGATACCGTCATAACCCAAGAGCAGGCCGAACGACTGGGCCGATATGGTCACGTCGAGATATTTTCAGGTATAGCTGATGGTTACCACGAAGTGCTGGCCCGGGCCCGAGGCGCTGAAGTCATCATTGCCAGTTGGACCAGGATAAGCGCGGAAATCATTCAAGCCTTGCCGGATTTACGGTTTATCTCCGTCTGGGCCACGGGTTATGACAATGTGGACCTTGAAGCGGCTACCGGGCAAGGTATAAAAGTGGCCCACGTCCCCGGGTACGCCGCTTCGGCCGTGGCGGAATTCACCATTGGTCTGATAATCGCCGTCTTGCGGAAAATTTTTCCGGCCGATCAAAACCTTCGAAAAACCCGGCAATTGAATTGGAGTTTGTTTCAGGGCGCGGAGTTACGCGGGAAAAGACTCGGGTTATTGGGAACCGGAGCGATTGGAGCCAGGGTGGCGGAAATCGCTTCCGCGTTTGGATCGAAACTCCTAGCTTTCGACTTTTATCCCAAAAGTAGTCTGGCCGAAAAATATAATCTGGAATATCTGGCCTTGGATGAGGTTTTGACCCGAAGCGATATAGTCTCCTTGCATCTGCCCTTGACTGCAGCCACGCAAGGTTTTATTTCAACGCGGGAATTTGACTTGATGCCACCCGGAGCCATTTTTATCAATACCGCCCGAGCGGCGATTGTCGATCAGGCGGCTTTGCTGGCGGCCCTCGATTCAGGGCGGCTCAGCGCGGCCGGTCTTGACGATATCGACTTAACCCTGGAAAGCGCTCAAAAATTGCTGGACCTGGATCAGGTCATCCTTACCCCCCATATCGGCTTTAATACCCGGGAAGCCATTTTGCAAAAAACCGATATCTGTATTGAAAATATAATTCAATTCCTCCAGGGTCATCCGATGAATATCGTCAACTGAGGCTGATAGCTGGACATCACTTTTTCAGCCGACCATCGCCATCCAGCTTGGGAGCTAGGAAAAGCCGGGAAGCTCCAGCTTCCCTCAAAAGCGGTT
>JADFXS010000587.1 GCA_015233515.1 Deltaproteobacteria bacterium
GTGTTGTTGACGCCATCCACGATCTTGCGGAAATCGCCCTGGTGTTTTGAAGCATCCGCACGGGTGGTCAGTTTGCCTTCCACGGCGGCCTTGACCAACATGTCGGCGTCGGTAACTAAATTATTTATCGCCTGGACGCTTTCAGCGACGGCCCCGGAGATATTTTCAAAATTAGCCTTAACGGCGGCGGTATCTTGGTCGGCTTCAGCCGCCTGGAGCTTAACGCTTAGGTCGCCTTTGGCAATCCGGCCCAGCGTTTCAGTTACCTTGGCCACTTCAATCTGTTGATACCGGCTGATCTTCTCCGAAATATGGGCGGCTTGCTTGACCGCGGTCTGGTCGGTCACAATTTCTAGTGCGCCAATTATCTTTCCTTGACGGTCCTTGACCGGGACACCGGTGTACGATATCTCAAGGTTGTATTTGCCGGGGTGAGCATCCGTTTCGCTGGTGCATTTGCGGTCATCCTGCATCGCCCGGCCGCAGGCGCACTTGGCTGTATTACAGTCCGAGGTCTTGAAATGATTGTAGCATTTGGTACCCATCAGTTGCTGTTTGGTTAATCCGATCAAATCAGCCCCGGTCTGATTGATGTAGCTAATGGAGAAATCAGTTCCAATGATCAGCGCCGGAGCAGGGACTGAATCAAGGTGCCCCACCAAGCTCTCAATAGTCTCATTGACCCCGGCCACAATCCTACGAAAATCACCCTGATGTTTGGAGGCGTCGGACCGGATGTCCAGATTCCCTTCCACGGCGGCCTTGGCCACCATGTCGGCGTCTGCAACGAGTGCGTTGATGTTGTCGATACAATTGTTCAAATTATCCTTGATCACGTTGAAATCGCCATTGTAGGAATCGGTGATTTTGGGCGGAATATCCCCCTTGCTTATCCGGTCTACATAGTTCGCGGCCACATTCAAAGGCCCGATCACCGCATCTAGGGTCTTGTTGATACCGTCTACAACATCCCTGAACTCAAAGTTGATTTTCTCTAAGTTGCCGCGCGTTTCGAGCTTGCCGGCTAAGGCTGCATCCGTCAGGCTCTTTGTCTCTGAGGATAGAGATTTTATGATACCCGCCATATTACGACTCAACACGATTCCCAGCCCGAGAGAGAGTATCACGCTGAGCAAAATGGCTCCGATCATGAGATACTTTACAGACGAAGCCGTGGTATTGGCGGTCTTGTCTGCTTCCTTTACCAGCTTTTCGTTGATTCCAACCAACATGTTCAGACTGGCATCTGCCGGCAAGAACGCTTTTCTAGAAGCCATTGCTGCCTCGAACACTCTGTCGTCAAGTTCGCTTACCTTCGGGTCGCTTAGCGAAATACCCGAAGCGAGAAGTCTGTCTTTCTCCATGGAAAGGTCCACCACTCGTTTCGACTCCTGTTTCCAGGTTTCCCACTGTGGCACAAACGTCTTCCAGACCTCGGCTTCCTCTTTGCTCTGCGGCAAGGGTTCATATATCTTCCAAGACGTATCGATTCGTTTCCAGGCGTCTTCGATAAAAGTGTATTGAGCCTTTCTCATTTCCGGAGCCATCATTCTCCGGTTCATCAACCCTCTCTCTCCTATAACTACCGAGCTCTGCCCTTCACATATGTTCAATAAGGATTGAATGCCGGGCAGCCTGTTTAAGGCTATCTCGTTCTTGGATTCAATGATTCTGGTCAGCCCATTGTAGGCAATCCCACCAGCAACCATGAAAACCACGGTAATGATCACAAGTGAAAGCATGGTTCTTGTGCCCGTTTTCATATTCTTGAGCATTGTCTTCCCCTTTCATGCCTCATCGGATTAGGAGTACGCGCTTTTCAGTCCCTCCATTCCATTCCATAGTTTTTATTCATATCCTCCTTTCTTGGATGGCCCTCTCGTGCCAATGCGCAACTTGCCTTTATCCTGTTTAACGCGCTCGATTTAGAAGTTCCTAAACTCAGCGTATTCTAAAGGAACGACCTGCTCAGGACGGATTTCACTGCCGACGCCGCCTTTAATCATCTTAATCGGCTTTACCTTTGCGTCCCCATTGCCGCCCCCGGGACGCCTGGCCGTAACGGCGGCCTTTCCTTGTTCATGGTCATCTTTGAGGAGCCTGGCCGTGATTGGTGATTCAACCCGCCGCTGATTCATTTCCGGAGCGCGCCCATTTCCGCCGACAAGTGTAATTAATTCTGCCACGTAATTCTTCATTTGGACGGCCTGGGCATTTAGCTCTTCCGAAGCCGAAGCGGATTCCTCGGCAGTGGAAGCATTTTGTTGGGTAACCTTTTCCACTTCCGACATGGCCCGATTTGATTGTTCGATGCCTTGGGCCTGTTCCTTGGACGCCGCGGCGA
>JADFXS010000588.1 GCA_015233515.1 Deltaproteobacteria bacterium
TTACGCATATTGTACTTTCATGGCTAGTAATGGGACCGGCCGATACACTTAGGGACGAATCAACACTATGGTCGGCGTCGCCAACGGGCCGCCGGTGGCGGCCTTTACCTGGGTAAGAAACCCAAATGATCACGGCAATTCTTGGACCCCGTTGGACTCATCCGGCTCCTATGACCTGGGTGGAAGCGCCTTGACATATTCTTGGACCTGCAGCTCCAGCCTCGACGTTTATCCGTGCATCTTGACCAATGCCGACCAAACCGGGGCGATTGTTAGCTTGCCCGCTAGTTATAATAAGGGTGCTAGCCTTATTTATACTGCAAACCTCCAAGTGACCAATGCAAACGGACTCACAGGTTCAGCGAGCAGCCAAGTATCGGTTCCGGCGGCGGGCTTTTGGAACACGGTTCTCCTGTTGATTTTTTGCGCCCTATTAGGGTTATGGCTCCACCGGAAAAGGCGGCCATCCCGAATTTAAAGCCTTCGCGTGATGTCTGGAAGCGTTCCAAAACCATGACAGACCAGCCTCAAGCCATCATGCCGGGGATAATCCCCGCGGGGAGGAAATAAAAGTGGATCAACTCATCCGAAAATCATCGCAAGCGTCGGGCCAGGTCCGAATCGTCAGTCATAATCCTTATCTTTTTTTTAAACGCCCCTTGACCAAGCGCGGCTGGACCACGGGCACCTTGATCGTAATCCTGGCCTGGCTCCTAATCTGGGCCGGACCAAGTACCGCTTTAGGAGGGACTCAGACGGCGGATTTTTACTGCTCTTCCATCCCGACTTATCGGTTCACTCTCACTTATAGTACTCTTGATGACCTGATTTCTCAGATTACCAGTTCAACCCTGCCGATGATCGACGGCTTCAATCCGCTAACCGACGCTATTTATGTTTACAGCAATTATCAAGGCCTGCCGATTACCTTGATAACGGAAGCAGGCTCATCCAATCTTCTATTGGAAATACCCGCTTTAGGGTACAGCCAAACCTTTACCGGGGCCTCTAGGAGCGCCGCCGTGACCAGCCTTCAGACCTATATTCAGTCCGACCAAGGAAAGCAGTTACTCAATCAAATATCGGCTTTTGTCACTTACGGCACAGGCACAGGCGGCGATTCAGGCGGCGGTTCTTCCAGCGGCGGCGGTTGTTTTATCTCCACGTTGTTTTAAAATAAATGACGCCTTGGTGGAAGGTCGGGTGTCATTTCAAGGAGTGGCGCAAGCCGCGAAGAGAAATCTCGAAAGCCAAACGGCGTTCTTTGAAAGCAACTGAGATTTCTCCCTGCGGTCGAAATGACCGCAAGTGAACTTTTTCGCTCCGTAATCCTTCCGGCCAAGAGTCATGGGACCGACTCGACCGCCGGCTTTCGGGGCTGACGCTGAAAAGGCCTGATACCACGCGGCGCCAGGGAAAGGTAATAGGCCGCCGCCAGGGAAAGACCCCCGCCCACGACCATGTTAAAAATATCGGACAGATCGTGAGCCAGATCGAAAGATGACGGCGAGCGTGAGGTCATGACCAGGACCGCCGTCAGCCGGGCCAGATTGGACAGTTCCATGACCACGGCGCCAATAACCAGCCACAATATTCTGCGACGAAAGCTTGGCGCCGGAATGGTGGTCGCCACGGCGAAAAAGATAAAAAATCCGCCAAAAAAGCCCGTGCATTCATCGCTTATCTCAAAGGGTGTGGGACAGCTTTTCACGAACAGGATCGATCCTTCACGATGAATGGCCGCCCCAAAGGTAGATACGGTTTTTTCCAGTTCCCAGGCCAGGATCGGGCGATAAGGGGTGACTACCTGCGCCCTGAACCAGTCCATGTTCCATAAAACTTGAGAAATCAGGACATAGACCAGGATAAACTTGACCAGCCAGCTTAAATAAAGGGTATCAACTTGGCGATTAAATTTCAGCAAGAGACTTCCTTTGTAAAAAAATGCTTCTCCGGTGGTAAACCATTAGGTCGGTGGATGCGAACAATGATAACATGGGCGTGTTGGTTTCCAGGATATGGGAGCTTTCACCATATTTAAAACCCCATAATTAAAACCCATGGAGAACAGCATCTCGATCAATTCCGCCCCTAAAATCACCCATACGCCCAGCCTTTGGTATTTCCTGACCCACCGGTTTGTTTAGCAGTTAGAAAATCGGCCGGCCACAGATCCAAGACTAACGGCCGAAGTCGGACAAGTCAAGATCAGGTCTTAGCCCGAAGCCATCACCCCATCACGACCGGGACGCGGAAATCCACCACGAATTTTAAATTACTAAAATTATCACTTTGAAGCCGCGCCTCCAAACACGTAGAATACCATGCTATCCGATG
>JADFXS010000589.1:0-442 GCA_015233515.1 Deltaproteobacteria bacterium
CGGAGCCGCGGCTTCGGCGGCGGTAAGACTGGCCAAGCTCGATCAATTCGCCGGTAAAACCATTGTGGCCATTCTGCCTGATTTGGCCGAGCGTTATCTCTCCACGGCGCTCTTTGAGGGATTTTGATGGTCAACCCCACCCCCGACCCTTGGAGCCGGCAATTGGAGAAGTTGATCCGTGAGGCGCTGGCCTCCATCCGTTTCGGGACAATTACCCTGATTGTTCAAGATGGACGGGTAATTCAGGTGGACAAGAGCGAGAAAATACGTCTCGGTAAGCAGGGACATATCGATGGAGGTGGCATTTAGTTTCTCTTAAAATCAGCTAATTCCAGGCCGATCGGGAAAGCCGGATACTCCGGCTCGACCCAACCTCAGCCTAATCCAGGACCTAACCGGGCATGGCCAAGGGTGGACAAGATCGCGGCCGGGCCGTATCGGT
>JADFXS010000589.1:508-954 GCA_015233515.1 Deltaproteobacteria bacterium
AACAGGGCGTTCGGCGGTAGAGTATATTGTTGACAAGGTCCTCCCGCCCCAGGTAATTACCATGCGGTTGGTTCGATCAACCGAAGTGAAAGGAGGCCCGCCGTGCATGTTATCGACCTGCGGGGGGTTCGTTGCCCCACAAATTTTGTCAAGGCCAAGCTGGCGTTGGAAGACTTGACCGCGGGAGACCTTGTGCAAATTTTCCTTGATGGCGGTAATCCGATCAGAAACCTCCCTCGTAGTTTGAAGGCGGAAGGACATAAGTTGTTGAGCCTAAAAAAAACGGAGCAACAACATTATGTATTGAATCTGGTGAAGGGGGCATCCTGAAAAAATATCGACGGAACGCGAAATTCGTCCGTGATCTCACCTGTAACCAGGATGACCGAAAGTCAAGCAACCATGAAAAAGCGTGTTGTGATAGCCATGAGCGGCGGGGTGGATTC
>JADFXS010000589.1:1038-2333 GCA_015233515.1 Deltaproteobacteria bacterium
CCCCGGGGCGCCTCGACCAGGGCCCGAACCTGCTTCTCGCTTGATGATGTCATCGACGCCGGCCGCGTAGCCAAAAAGCTGGGCATCCCTTTTGAAGTGATCGATCTGCGTAAGGAATTCAAGGAACTGGTCATCGATGACTTTATAACCGAATATGCCGGCGGCCGGACCCCCAATCCCTGCATCCGCTGTAACGAACGGATCAAGTTCGATCTGCTGTGGCGACAAGCGAAAGAAATGGGCGCTGATTATTTGGCCACCGGGCATTACGCCCAGTCCATTCTCGCCGACAATGGTTGGTATCACCTGGTGAAGGGCGCGGATCAACAAAAGGACCAGTCTTACTTTTTATTCACCCTGACCCAAGAGCAGCTGGCCCGAGTGATTTTCCCGGTCGGAAAACTCGAAAAAAAAGAGGTGCGCCAACTGGCGGCTTCCTTCGGCCTGCCGGTGGCCCAAAAGCATGAGAGCCAGGAGATTTGCTTTATTCCGGATAACGACTATGTTCGTTTTCTCGAGAAAAGCGGATTCAGGCAACCGGACGGGGAGATCGTCACCAGCGACGGCGTACTGCTCGGCCGCCACCGTGGGATTCATCGTTTCACCATCGGCCAGCGCCGCGGCATGGGGATTCCCTGGGAATATCCCCTCCACGTGATCGCCCTGGATGCGGAAAAAAGACGAGTGATTGTGGGCCGGGCCGAAAAATTGAAACGTTCGGGATTGATCGCCACCGGCAGCTCGTGGACGGGATCGTCCGTGCCCGCGGAGTTCCGGGCTGATTGTCAAATCCGCTACCGACATCGTCCGGCTTCTTGTCGGGTCGGAATTCTTGCCGACCGGAGTTTCGAAGTGCATTTCGACGAACCGCAAACATCAATAACTCCCGGACAAGCCGCGGTTTTATACGATGAAGCGCGCGTCCTCGGGGGGGGATGGATCGTCTCCGGGATCGATTGACCCTTGAAACCTTTTTGATTTGTTGGCCCAAAGCCGCGGATTATTATATAAGCTGACGGAAGTGGTCCAATTCGATCCCGGCGTCTTTCGGCATCGGGCCGGCGGATTACGCGGATCGGAGGATGCCGGTCGAAACCGGTATCGACCAAATTTGAAAGCGGAGGTTTCCGGGTATGGATTTACGATTGGATGATATCCTTGAAGAGAAGTATAATCGGCTGAAAATGATTCTTCGGGATATGAATGGTTGCGTAATCGGCTTTTCCGGTGGCGTTGATTCAACCCTTCTTTTCGCCGTGGCGACGGAAGTGCTGGGCGAAAGGGCTTTGGCGATC
>JADFXS010000590.1 GCA_015233515.1 Deltaproteobacteria bacterium
TTGACCGTGATAAGGCTCTCCGCTTGGCGGCGTTGATAATTTTGTGCGCCTTGGTTTATTATTTCAGCTTCGAACAGGGACGGGCCTCCCAGGATCAAGCCATCTTGCTCTTGGAACAAAAACTCATGTCCAAGGACCAAGTCCTTGAAAACCTCTCAGCCGAACTTAAACAGGCCAAAACCAAACTGGCCAAGTGCCAACCCGGCGCAAAAAGCGAGACCAACGCCGGATCGCCGGACGAATCCGGGGGGCGGATTACGATTCGAACCGGTTCATCGCGCACCTTGTTCGATGGGCGTCTGGTTTTGAGTTGCCTGGATATCAACCAGAAAGATAAAAAGGCCTGGGTTCAGGTCAATCTGGTTAATCAGGATCGAGTGATTTCCGAAGCCATGGGCCTGGGGCAGAGTATCAAGTTTGCCTTGGATGAACAAAACTATAACCTGGTTATGGAACAAATTCATGCCGGCCAAGTGGCCGTGCAGATCATCAAAAGGTAAACCTCAGCCCTGGTATGCCCGAGGAGCGCGAATCCATTATTAAGGCCATTATGGATAGGTTGGTCGGGAGTACGCCATCCCTAAGCCCGCCTCTCCCATACCTGGATCAGGAAGGTGTCCGCCATATCTTTCAAGAACTCACCGGATTGGCTGATCCGCCGGTTCGGCCCGGTGATGTGTCACCTTCGGCCGCAACCTCGATCGGGACTGTCGGCGCGAGTAACCAGACGCCCATACATATGCTTTATGAAGCCATGCTGCCGGCTATCGAACGTTACGTCCCCTTGATCCGACAGCCCGATGAGCTAAATTGGCGACAGCACGATTACGCTCGTATTCAAGGCTTGATGCAAGGAACCCATTTCCCGGACGGCGATCTGAACATGGAAATTCAGTTCGCGGGTATCAGAGGACTGATATTTTACGACCCGGCTAAATTCAGCTCCATGTTCAGGCCGCTTTTGATCACGGATCGTTTATTTACCTTGTATCTTGAGGTGGAGGCTTTGGTTTATGTCCAAGGCCCTTTACAGCGAAACATCTTTTATCATCAGATTTACGGCGATAACCGGGAGCATTTATGGGCCCCTTTAGTCCCGGTAGTGATCAAAACTGCTCCCGCAACCTCCGGAACTCGACCCGGTGAAGAAATAGAATGGACTCGAGAATAAGGCAATTGTGACCACCCTGATTCTGCTTTTCATCATGCCCGTACTGGTATCCTTCACTTGTTCTTTGGTGGAGGCGGTTATCCTGTCTTTATCCCATGCCCAAGTGACCTTGTTAATGAATCAAGGCCACTATACCGGGCGACTCTTGAAAAAATTCAAGGATAAAATTGACCGACCCTTGGCGGCCATCCTGACGTTGAATACCATTGCCAATACCATCGGGGCGGCCGCGGTCGGCGCTCAGGCCTTGGCGATGTTCGGCAGTCAAGCGGTGGCTTTTGTTTCGGCTCTACTGACCCTATGCATCCTAGTGATTTCGGAAATTATTCCCAAGACGCTCGGGGGGGTGTACTCCAAGGAACTAGCTCCGCTATCCGCGATCATCATCCAGGTGCTGATCATCGTGACTTATCCTGTTGTCTTGGTTTTCAATGCCTTGAGCCGGGCGATCGCCGGCCGGCGCCGTTCGGTCCGGGTCACGCGGGAAGAAGTCATGGTGGCCGCGGACATGGGGCAGGCGGAAGGACAGCTTCAGGCCCAGGAACAGAGCATCATTCGCAACCTTCTGCATTTGAACAACGTCCATATTCGAGATGTCATGACCCCGCGATCGGTCCTTTTCGCCTTGCCTCAGGACGAGACCGTTGATCAGGCGGTCAAGAATCATGTGCCGATACGTTTTTCCAGAATACCCATTTTCGGAAAGGACCTGGATGACATCATCGGCCTGGTCCGCCGATATCAGATCAACCAGGCTTACGCCCAGGGACTCCGCGAATGGAAATTATCACAGTTGGCGTCACCGATACATCCGGTGCCGGAAACCAAATCCGTGGCTTCCACTTTGGATGAGTTCATTAAACGGCGGGACCATTTATTCCTGGTGGTCGACGAATACGGCGGCACGGCCGGAATCATCACCCTGGAAGATGTCATTGAGACTTTATTAGGGGTGGAGATCGTGGATGAACTGGATTCCGTGGCCGATCTGCGGAAACTGGCGAGCGAACAATGGGAAAAGAGGAAAAAGGCTCGCGAAACCTTATATGAGACCATTGAAACCCGGCACGATGATAAATCCTGACTAACGGCTCAGTCCTCTCTGCGCCCCGTAAGGGCTGCAGGCTATAAGCCCGGCGATTCATCGCCGGGAAATCGTTT